>JAVBSD010000438.1:0-6062 GCA_031547325.1 Victivallaceae bacterium
GTGAACAACGGGTCGGCGGCGACGTTGACCCCGACGTGCTTCATGGTGACCAGGGCGCGGACATGGCCGTAGGCGGCGCCGATCGCCACCTCGAGCGCCGCTTTTTCATTGGGCGCCCACTGGGCCCGGCCGCCGTAGTTGGCGAGTTCTTCGAGAATTTCCGAGGAAGGCGTCCCCGGGTATCCGGTGCCGAGCGCCACCCCGGCGTCCAGCGCGGCGCGGGCAATGGCCTCGTTGCCGCTCAACAGCATGGTTTGAGACATCAGCGACATATCCTTACTGGTTATTTTTTCCGAAACAGCGCTCCAGATGGGCCGGGTCGAGCTTGGGCGTCAGCCAGCTGACCACGATCAGCGCCAGCGCCGAAGCCGGCAGCGCGAAAACCAACGGATCGACGAAGGGCCAGGGATCGACGCCGAAGAGCTCGGTTTTGCCGAACAGCTTCACGCAGATTCCCAGCGCCGCCGATTCGGCGCGGTGGGTGAACAGCAATCCGAAGCCGCAGACCAACGCGCCGACGATCACGCTCGCCCACACCCCGGCCCGGGTCGCGCCCCTCCAGTACAACCCCGCGAAGTAGCTCGGCAGGAAGCTGGCGGCGCAGATGCCGAAAAAGATCGCGGTCACCCGCGCGATGATCGAAGCCGGCAGCAGATACCCGATCAGCACCGAAAAAGCGATCCCGATGACGATGCCGCAGCGGGTCCAGCCGACGCTGTTCCGCCCCGGCCTCCAGTTGCCGACCAGGTCGTGACCGAACGACGAACCGATCACATGCAGCAGCGAGCTCAGAGTCGACATCCCCGCCGACAGCAGCGTCACCATGAAAATGTAGTAAAAAGCCGGATTCATCGCCGATTTGATGAACAGCGGCATCACCGCGTCGGCGTTGCCGCCGGCGGCCTCCAGCGCGATCTTGCCGTCGTGGCTGAAAAACCACACATTGGATATCGCGCCCAACACATAAGCGATGCCGGCGGTCAGCAGGATGAAGACCGAGCCGATCAACACCGCCCGGTTGAGCTCCCGCCCGCTCCGGACGGTCATGAACCGAACCGCCAGCTGCGGCTGCGCCAGCGCCCCGATGCCGACGCCCAGCATCAAACTGGTCACCAGCATCCACCAGCATTCGCTGCCCAGGAGCGGCATCCGGGTCCAGCCGGCGTGGCCCTTGCTCCGCAAATCCTCCGGCACCAGATTGTTCATGTCGGTGAGCGCCTGGTGGGCATCGACGACGCCGCCGAGCTTGACATAGGTGGTGACCAGCAAAGCGACCATGCCGATCACCATCACCACCCCCATCATCGCGTCGACGTACATCACGCCCTTGAGCCCGCCCATTACCACGTACACCGCCACGATGACGGCAAAGGCGATCAGCGCCACGTCGTAGGGCATGACGCCCTCCAGCACCCGCGCCCCGCCGACCAGCACCGCGCTGGAGTAGAGCGGCATGAAGCAGACGATCAGCAGCGCGATGAACCATTTGAGGTGCGGCGACTGGTACCTGAGCCCGAGGAGCTCCGGAAAGGTATTGGCCTTCAGCTCATGGCCGATGCGCCGGGTGCGCTTGCCGAAAAAGAGAAAAGCGATCAGGATGCCGACCGCGATGTTCATGAAGGGCAGCCACAGAAGCCCCAGCCCGAACTTGGCCGCCATCCCCCCGAAGCCGATGATCGCCGAGGTGCTGATGAAGGCCGCGCCGTAGCTCATCGCCATCACAAACGGATGCGCCGAACGCCCGGCCAGCAGATAGTCGCCGGAGTCCTTGCTCCGGCGGTAAGCGCGGAAGCTCAACAAGCCGATGACGCCGAGATAGAGCGCGATAATCGCGGAAACAATCCAGATATCCATTATTCCCCGCCGCTCCGGCTGTCGTCGCCGCGATTGTAGTTGATCACGCCGTAAACGATACAGACCCCGACGACGCCGATATTGGCCAGATACGCCAGAGCCACCACCCAATCATCCATTCCCAGAAGCATGTGACGATTTACTCCAAGTAATTCATGATGAAAATCGTCTATAATATAGCACCGGGGATTTCCCGGCGCAAGCGCCTCCGGGCGCAATTCACCGCAAATATCGCCGGAATCATTGGCAAACCGGCTGCCGGCGTGATATTGTATCGGATATGATGAACGAGGACTTCGACAATCACTGCCCATTTCCGCAAACCGGTCCGACGCGGAGCCTCGCGACGCTGCTTTTGGGGGCGGCGTGCCTGGTCGCCGCGGCCGCGGCGTGCATCGCCGCGATCGGCTATCTGAACCGGGGCGCGGCCGCGCCGGTTCCGGCCGAAGCCGCATCCCCCCGCCCCACCAACTGGCGGGTCCACCTGGTCGAGTCCACCCAGAACGGCATCGTTCACGTGGTGGCCCGCAACCAGGCCGGCACCGGCTTCGTGGTCGCCCGCAACGACCAGTACGCCCTGGTTCTGACCAACCGCCACGTGATCGCCAACGAAAACACCGGCCGCCCGATGCGGACCATATCGATCCGCCTCAAGGACCGCACGCGCCTGCCCACCGAACTCGCCGCGCTGCCCGCCGACGAGGAGATCGACCTGGCGCTGCTGCGCGTCAAAGACCCCGGAGGACGCCTGGCGCCGCTGGAGCTGGCCGACTTCAACCGCGACCCGATCGGGGTCGAGGTGGCGGCGATCGGCCATCCCTTCGACCTGGACTACACGGTCACCGACGGCATCATCTCGGCCCGGCGCGACGGGATGATGATCCAGCACACGGCGCAGACCAATCCCGGAAATTCAGGCGGCCCGTTGTTCAATTGCTTCTTTCAGGCGATCGGGGTCAACACTTCGTTTTTCGCCGGCGACGGGATGGCCCCCCTGAACGGCGGACTGAACTTCGCCACCCGCGCCGACTACGTCACCAACGGCGAATGGGAATTCTCCCTCGACATCGCAGGCCTGCTGGACTCCATCCGCGTCGACGGCGCGCCAGAGCCCGAACCGGAGCCCGAAGCCGAGCCGGCCCCGGAGGCGGTCGAAGAACTCCCGGCGGCGCCCCCGCCCGGCAACGGCAAGCTGGACAAGCAGCGCCGGCTCGAAGCCTCCGAAGACCAGGCGGAAGACACCATTGAAACTGAAACCGAAAACGAATGAAAGTGGCCTCTCCATCATGAATCTCTATGAAGTCACCGATTTCGACCGGGAAATTTGGCAGGAGGAACTGGAGGATTTCGTTCCCCGCCAGCTTTTCGACGCCCATATCCACATCTGGGACGAAGGTTTCGCGCGGCCGGAGACGCCGGCCAGCGACCTGCGTTTCGACGCCGGATACGCCGAACTGAAACGCCGCGCCCGGAAGATTTTTCCGGGCCGCGAGTGCCACTATCTGCTGCTGGCCTCGCCGATCGCCGGCATCGATTTCGCCGGCTACCGCGAATGGTGCGCCGATCAGGCCGAGGCGGAGCCGCAGTCGACGGCGAGCATCGTGGTCACCCCCGGCGACTCTCCGGAGGGGCTGGCGGCCTTCGCCGCCCGCCGCCGGGTCCGGGTGCTCAAACCCTACCGGAGCTTCGCCGCCGACCCGGCGATGTGCCGGATCTGCGATTATCTGCCGGAGGCGTTGATCGAGATCGCCGACCACTTTCAGATGACCGTGGTGCTGCATCTGTCGCGGCGCGACGGAGCGGCCGATCCCGAAAACCTCGCCGACCTGGAATACCTGGACCGCAAATATCCCCGGGTGACCTGGCAATTGGCGCATTGCGCCCGCGCCTTCAATTCCCGGTCGCTGGAAAAAAGCATCCACCGGCTGAAGCACCTCGAACACATCACCTACGACACCTCGGCGGTCTGCGATTTGTACAGCTTTTATTTGCTGCTGAAGCACGAAAACCCCAACCGCATCCTCTACGGCAGCGACCTGGTCGCCGCCTCGGCCTGTCACGGGAATTACATCACCTGGGGCCGGGCGTGGGAATATTTCCCCGGCATGGAGCGGCCGCACTGCGACAGCCGGCCGACCATGGTGGTCTACGAATCGCTGCGCGCGCTCAAACGCGCCTGCGACATCCTGGAGCTGGGGCAGTCGGAGCTGGAAAGCATCTTCTGCCGCAACGCCCAACGGCTGTTCTTCGGCTAACGCCGCCGCAATTTGTCCCAGGCGGGCTTGCCGGCGACCAGCAGGATGACGCCGGCGATGATCAGGACGATGCCGAACGCCAGCCGGAAGGTCAGTTCTTCGTGGAACACCAAGATCCCGAAAAATACCGCGGTCACCGGCTCGAGCGCGCCCAAAATCGCCGTCGGCGTCGCCCCGACATAGCGGATCGCCAGCGCCGTGCACAGCAGCGACACCACCGTCGGCACGACGCCCAGCGCCACGGCGTTGCCCCAGGCGCTCCACGACGGCAGCACCTGGAGTCCCAGCCCGAAATCCAGCCGGACCCAGAAAATCGACAAGCCGAAAAGCAACGCGTAAAAGGTCAGCCGGTCGCCCGCCATGCCGCTCAGCCGGGACTTTTTGACCCCGACGATGTAGAACGCGTAGGCGGCGGCGGAGATCATCACCATGCCGACGCCGATCAGGCTTACGGTCCCGCCCTCGCCGCCCCTGGAGAGCAGCGCGATGCCCGCCAGCGCCAGCGCGATGCTGACCCAGGTCGTCCACGGCGCTTTTTCGCGGAAAAACACCGCCATCACCACCGCCACCATCACCGGGTAGACGAAAAGAATCGTCGAGGCGATCCCGGCGTACATATGCTGGTAGGCGAGAAACAGAAAGAGCGACGACAACGCGACCAGGATGCCGACCGCCGCCAGCGGCAGGATTTCCTTCCACGCCACCCGGAAGGACTGGCGGCGCAGCTTCATGACGCCGCCCAGGATCGCGAGCCCCAGCATATAACGGTAGAAAAGCACCGAATCGGTGCTCAGCCCCTCTTGGTACAGCGGCAGCGCGAATAATGGATTCATGCCGTAGGTGACCGCCGCCACGACGCCGAACAGGACGCCCTTGATATTGTCGTTCATAAATTCACAGGGCGGCGCGCCACAAAGCTTCGAGTTCGCCGAGGTCCCGCACCGCGAAGTCCGGCGTCACATTTTCCGGCGGCGCCAGCTCCGAATCCGGCGCGGCGATATGACAGGTCAGCGCCCCGGCGTTCAGTCCGAGCGCGATGTCGGTCCCGAGGCGGTCCCCGACCATCAGCGATTCTCCCGGCGTCGTTCCCAGGCGCCGGGCGGCGGCCTCGAGCATTCCCGGATCCGGCTTGCCGAGCACGGTGAGCTTGACCCCGGTGGCGGCTTCGAGGCAGAGGGAAACCGCGCCGCAGTCGGGCAGCCAGGTCGGCTGGTCGGTCGGGCAGAAGCGGTCGGGATGGGTGGCGAACCCCGGCACGCCGTGGCGCAGATGCCAGGCGGCGCGGCACAGCCTGGCGTAGGTCAATTCCCGGTCGAAGGCCACCACCACCGCCTGCGGCCGCTCCTCGTCGATGACCAACCCCGCCGCTTCGAAGGCCGGAACGATCCCCGGCATGCCGAGCAGAAAAATCCGCCGCCATTCCGGGTGGCGCCTTTTCAGGGAATCGATGGCGTAATCGGTCGAGATGTAGAAATTTTCCGGCCGCGCCGCGATCCCCATCCCGGCGAGCCTGTCGACGTATTCGCCGGTCCCGTACGAGGAATTGTTGCTCAGAAACGTATAGGCGACGCCCCGCGACTCCAGAAAATCGAGAAAGGGCCGGGTGGTCGGAAAGAGGCGGTTTCCGTGGTAGATCGTCCCGTCCATGTCCAGAAAAACCGCCCTGACCCGCCGCAGCCGCTTCATTCGTCGCCCGTTGTTTGGAGTTGCTATTCGGGCTATACTATACCGCGCTTCCGGCGGATTTCAAACGGCGCGAAAAGCGATCCCGAGCTCCCTTGCCATGTTTTCCAGCGCCGGAACCGTCTCGGCAGTCACCGTCGACTCCAATTCCGCGAGTTTGCCACGGGCGCCCAGAAGATCGATCAAGGCTTCAAAGGCTACCAGTTCTTTCAATCTCCCCATATCGATGCCGTAACAGTCCGGATAGCAGACCGGCGGGGCGGCGGAAAC
>JAVBSD010000373.1:0-2788 GCA_031547325.1 Victivallaceae bacterium
TGATCGTCAATCTGCTGCAGCCTTTGGGCGTCAACGCCGGCGTGCTGCAAAGCCGGGTCGCCGAGGCGGTCAACGCCCTGCCGCGGGTTTCCGGCGGCGGCGGTTCGGGGCAGGTCGGGACTTCGCGCGAATTCGGCGCGGTGCTCAACGACGCCTCGGAACAGGCCGAAGCGATGGGCGACGAATACGTCAGCGTCGAACATCTGTTCCTGGCGCTGGAGTCCCAGGGGGCCAAAGCCGCCGAGATTCTGCATGGTCTCGGCGTCACCCGCGACAAGATTCTGGGCGCGCTGCAGTCGGTCCGGGGCAACCAGCGGGTCACTTCGCCCGACCCGGAAAACACCTTCGACGCGTTGAACAAGTACGGGCGCGACCTGACGATGCTGGCGCGCCAGGACAAGATCGATCCGGTGATCGGCCGCGACGAGGAGATCCGCCGGATCATCCAGATCCTGTCGCGCCGGACCAAGAACAATCCGGTGCTGATCGGCGAACCCGGCGTCGGCAAGACCGCCATCGTCGAAGGCCTGGCCCGCCGCATCATCCGCGGCGACGTGCCGGAGAGCCTCAAAGACCGGCGGCTGATCGCCCTCGACATGGGCGCCTTGATCGCCGGCGCCAAATACCGCGGCGAATTCGAGGAGCGGCTCAAGGCGGTGCTCAAGGAAGTCACCTCCGCCGAGGGGCAGGTGATTCTGTTCATCGACGAGTTGCACACCGTGGTCGGCGCGGGCGCCAGCGAAGGCTCGATGGACGCCGGCAATCTGCTGAAGCCCCTGCTGGCGCGCGGCGAGCTGCACTGCATCGGCGCCACCACCCTCGACGAATACCGCAAGTACATCGAAAAAGACGCGGCGCTGGAGCGGCGGTTCCAGTCGGTCCTGGTCGCGCCGCCGTCGGTCGAAGACACCATTTCGATTCTGCGCGGCCTGCGCGAACGTTATGAAATCCATCATGGCGTGCGGATCAAGGATTCGGCCCTGGTGGCGGCGGCGCTGTTGTCGGACAAGTATATTTCCGACCGCTTCCTGCCGGACAAGGCGATCGACCTGGTCGACGAGGCGGCGGCGACGCTGCGCACCGAAATCGAAAGCTCGCCGGTCGAAATCGACGAAAACGAACGCCGCGTGATGCAGCTCGAAATCGAGATCGCCGGGCTCAAAAAGGAAAAGGACCTCGATTCGGCGCGCAAACGCGAAGCCATCGAGGCCGAGCTCTCCGAGCTCAAGGCCGCCGGCTCCGAATTGAAGGCGCGGTGGGAGAATGAGAAGCGCGGCATCGACCAACTGCGTGAATTGCGCGAGTCGCTGGAGCTGGCGCGCCAGCAGCTCGAACGCGCCGAACGCGGCTACGACCTGGAAAAGGCCGCCGAACTGCGCCACGGGGTGATTCCGGGCATCGAACAGCAATTGCGCGACGCCGAAACCGACCTCCAGACCGGCGGCGGCGCCCGGCTGCTCAAGGAAGAGGTCGACGACGAGGACATCGCCGTGATCGTCGCAAGGTGGACCCACATTCCGGTCAGCAAGCTGGTGCAGAGCGAAAAAGAAAAGCTGCTTCAGCTCGAAGCCCATCTCCACACCCGGGTGATCGGGCAGGACGAGGCGGTGACCGCGGTCGCCGATGCGGTGCTGCGGGCCCGCGCCGGGCTGCAGGACCCCAACCGGCCGATCGCCAGCTTCATCTTCCTCGGGCCGACCGGGGTCGGCAAGACCGAGCTGGCGCGGGCGCTGGCCCGGGAGCTCTTCGACGACGAACGCGCCATGGTGCGCATCGACATGTCCGAGTACATGGAGAAGCACGCGGTGTCGCGCCTGGTCGGCGCGCCTCCCGGTTACGTCGGGTACGAGGAGGGCGGCCAGTTGACCGAGGCGGTGCGGCGCAAGCCCTATTCGGTGGTGCTCTTCGACGAGATCGAAAAAGCCCACCACGACGTCTTCAACATTCTGCTGCAGATTCTCGAAGACGGCCGGGCGACCGATTCGCAGGGCCGGACGGTGAGCTTCAAAAACACCATCATCATCATGACCAGCAACCTCGGCAGCCACCTGATCCTGGAGCATCAGGGCAAAGTCGAGGAGGTCGAAGAGGAGGTCATCGCCGAACTGCGGCGGCATTTCCGCCCCGAGTTCCTGAACCGGGTCGACGAAACGCTGATCTTTCACGCGCTGACCCGGAAGGAGCTGCTGGAGATCGTCGACATCCAGTTGGCGCGTTTCGCGCGGCGCCTGGCCGACCGCGAAATCGACTTCGAGATTACGCCGGAGGGCAAGGCGTTGCTGACTGAAGCCGGTTACGATCCGGCCTACGGCGCGCGGCCGCTGAAGCGGGCGGTGATCCGGGAGCTCGAAACGCCGGTGTCGCGGTTGCTGATCGCCAACCGGCTCAACGACGGCGACCTCCTGAAAGTGGACGTCAAGGACGGCGCTCTCGACTTCGAATGCGTCCGCCGTCCCGAAAAATAAAAAAACAAAATGGCCGCCCAAAGGGCGGCATGGTCCAGGTTGGATAATCTGGTGCGATCCAACTGCATAAGTTGGTCGCCCGCCTCAGCGGGCGAAACAGTAAATAAGCCCGGCCGGGAGGCCGGGCGGCTCCGCCACCGGGCGCGCGCGGCAGTCCTTGGATTCAGAGCGGCATGAGCGCCAGCGCATCCACGGTGATCCCGCCGGAGCTTTCCGGCGGGATCCAGAGGTAGAGGAAGCCGGAAGGCGTCGCCGGCCACGCCGCTTCGCCCAGCTCGATCCAGGTGAATTCGCCGGTCAGTGCCGCGCCGTCCAGGGGCAGC
>JAVBSD010000235.1:0-9730 GCA_031547325.1 Victivallaceae bacterium
CTTTCCCGTTTTGGGTTTGTCTTCAATGTCCGGCCGCCGACGAAGCCCGGACCACGATCCGCGGTTCGAGCCAGACGGCCTGGGGTTTCATGGCGTCGTCCTCGATGGTTTCTTCGAGCAGCCGGAAGAGTTCCCGCGCCACCCGGTCATCGGCCAGGTTGATGCTGGTCAGGGGCGTGTCCAGCCACTGGCAGACCGGCTCGTCGTCGCAACCGGTCACCGCGATGTCGGCCGGGACCGCGACGCCCATGGTCTTGAAGATGTGCATCAGCCGGATCGCGAAAAAATCGTTGGTCAGCAGCGCGTCGCAGCCGCGCCCGGCCAGGCGGCGGGCCGTCGCCGCCAGTTCGGCGTCGGTGACTTCGTGCCTGGGGGGGACGATGAAGATGCCGTCGTCGTATTCGAGGCCGTTGCGTTCCATGGCCCGGCGGATGAAGTTGCGTTTTTCGGCGGCGTAGCTCTCGATCGGGAAGTACCCGGCGATGCGCCGGCGGCCGGTGGCGGCCAGATGATCGACCATCATGGCGAGGCCCCGGCCGATGTCGACGTCGACGTAGCTGAATTCATGCGGCGACTCCGGTTTGCGGAAGAAGACCAGATTGCGGTAATTGCCGCAGTATTCGCACAGGTTGAAGCCCTCCTCCGGGTAGCGGTGGGACATCAGCACGACCGCCTCGGCGCGGTAGGCGATGAAGTCGCCGATACACCCCCGGAAACTGGCGGGATTGTCGTGGGCCTGGGCGGTCAGCAGCCGCAGGCCGCGCCCGGCGAGCAGCTTTTCCAGCGCCGTCAGGATCCGGTGGTCGTTGCCCGGAGCCAGGGTGTCGAGCACCGCGCCGACGATGCCGCTCTTTTTGCCCGCCAGCATCTGCGCCGACAGGTCGGGACGGTAATTGAGCTCGGAGGCGATGCGCCGGATCAGCGCGGCGGTCTTCGGCGCCACCCGGATCGAACCCTGGTGCGGGCTCAATACCTGCGACACCGTCGCCGCCGACACCTTGGCCAGGCGCGCCACATCGGCCTGCCGAACCTTGCCCGGCGTCATCGCCCGTCCCCCGGTTTGCTGAAGCGCATAATCATGGTCCCTTAAAAAAATCTCCCCGCCGTCGCGGCAGGAAGATTATCCGCTTAATCATAATTATAGCCCGAATCGCGCCAAAAGTCAATAGCATCATGGAAAAATAATCGGATTTTTGCGTATTCCGCCCTTGTTGCGGCTTTGACTCCTGCGCCAGCCGTGCTATTATAAGCAATAAACGTCAACTTCGGAGAAGATTATGATTTGCAAACGGATTGCCGCGGGATTCGTCCTCCTGGCCGCCTGCGCCGCGCAGGCCTTCACCCTGACCGCCGACAACGCCGGCCAAACGATGATCGTGGCCTCGGAGTCGCCGGTCGCCCGACAGGCGGCCTCCGAGCTGCAGTTCTACCTGGAGGCGATCACCGGCGCCAAGGTCGAAATCGGCAACGCGCCCTGGTCGAGCCGTGCTTATGTGATCTACGTCCTGGACGCCCCGAACGCCGCCTATCTGCTGGAGGGCTTCGACCCGGCGGAGCTGAAAACCGACGAAATTGTCCTCAAAACCGTCGAGGATGACCTGATTCTGACCGGCGGCGGCCCGCGCGGCGTCCTCTACGCCGTCTACGAGCTGCTCGAAAAGACCGGCGGCGTGCGCTGGTGGACCTCCTCCGAAACCGACATTCCCCAACGCCAGTCGCTGGATTTCGGCGCCATCGACCTCCGTTACGCTCCCGCCATCGTCAACCGCGAAAGCTTCTACAACGACGTGATCGTCAACCCCGAATTCGCCTCGCACCTGCGCTGCAACGGCCACTTCGAACAGCTCGGACCGCAATTCGGCGGCCACTACGAAATCATCGGCTTCTGCCATACCTTCGACCAGCTGATTCCGGCCGCGGAGTACTTCGAAGCGCATCCGGAGTGGTTCAGCCTGCGCGACGGCCGGCGGGTCGGCGGCCAGTTCGAGGGCCAGCTGTGCCCCATGAACCCGGAATTGCGCGCCCTCCTGATCGACAAGGCGCTCCAGTGGCTGCGGCAGCACCCCGATCCCAGGGTGATTTCGATCACCCAGAACGACAACCGCAACTACTGCCAGTGTCCCGAATGCGCCGCCCTGACCGAGGCCGAAGGTTCGGCGATCGCTCCACTGCTGCTGCTGGTCAACCAGGCCGCCGACGCCATCGCCGCCGAATTTCCCGAGGTCAAGATCGAAACCCTGGCCTACCAGTACACCCGCAAGGCGCCGAAAACCATGGTCCCGCGCGACAACGTCATCATCCGGCTGTGCTCGATCGAATGCGATTTCTCCAAGCCGCTTGATTCCGAGGCCAACGCCGCCTTCCGCGACGACGTCCTGGCCTGGGCGAAGCTCGCGCCGGAGCTGGCGATCTGGAACTACGTGACCAACTTCACCAACTACCTCTTGCCGCATCCGAACCTGACCAGCCTCGGAGCCGACATCCGTTTCTTCGCCGCCAACCGCGTCACCGCGCTCTTCGAACAGGGCGATTTTCAATCGGGCGGCGTGGCCGGCGACTTCGTGGCGATGCGCGCCTGGGTGCTGGCCAAACTGATGTGGGACCCGGCGCTCGACCAGGAGGCCCTGATCGACGAATTCCTGACCGGTTATTACGGCGAAGTCAACGCCCCGGTGCTGAGGGAGTATCT
The DNA here is from genome assembly GCA_031547325.1 of Victivallaceae bacterium. Classification (GTDB taxonomy): domain Bacteria; phylum Verrucomicrobiota; class Lentisphaeria; order Victivallales; family Victivallaceae; genus JAVBQJ01. The sequence continues at coordinate 2,690 of JAVBSD010000235.1, forward strand.
GGAATGCCTGGAACAAGCCGCGGCCGATTCCGGCGTCCGGCTGGGCTGCTTCCGCCGCGACACCCGCGACTGGCTCGATATGGCGACGCTCGACGAAATCGGCGACATCCTCGACCAGCTCGACCTGGAGGACCGTCCGGAGCGCATTTACCGGACGCTGCTGCCGCTGATGGCGGTGCTGGCCGAACGCAGCCTGGGGACGCCCGAGGAACGCCGGGCGTTCGCCGCCCTCCTCGACCAGACGGAACTTTCCGTCGAGGATTGCGCCGAATTCGTCGGCATGTTCGTCGAAATGAACCCCCACGCCGAGGTCAAAAAGTACCGCGAAGGACGGGATTTCTCCGAACTCGAAGCCGAAATGGAACGGCGGCTGGCCGAAATCGCCGCCGAGGCCGAAGTTGACGAAAAATGAGTTTCCGCCATTGAAAAAACGCCGTTCACTGGCACATTATAGAGATGCCGTTTCCGGCGTCATAGAGGAGAAACAATCAGTGGAACTGGATTTTGCAAAATCGGGCGGCGTGCTTCCGGCGATCGCCCAGGATTGGCGGTCGGGCGAGGTCCTGATGCTGGCTTATATCGATGAAACGGCGTGGCGCGAAACCGTCGCGACCGGCCGGGCGGTCTATTATTCGCGCAGCCGCAAAAAGCTGTGGCGCAAGGGCGAAAGCTCCGGACACATCCAACTGATCCGGGAAATTCTGGTCGACTGCGACAACGACACGGTGATTTTCAAGGTCGAACAACAAGGCGTCGCCTGCCACACCGGTCACATGAGCTGCTTTTACCGCAAAATCGACGCCGACGGAGAGGCGGTCGAAATCGCGCCCGTGCTGTGCGACCCGGAACAGATCTACGGCGGAGGCTCGTCATGCTGATCGGCGGCCTGCGGCGGGAGTTTCCCGCGGTGACTTTTTCCGACCGCCTCAGTTGGGGCGAAATCACCTCGCTCGGCATCGGCCGGGCCAAGCCGGTGATCGCCGAACCCGCCGACGCCGCGAGCGTGGCCGCGCTGGTTCAATGGGCGCGCCGGAGCGACATCCCGGTCATGATCCTCGGCGGCGGCACCAACCTGGTCGGCGCCGACCGCGACCGGAGCCTCCTGGTGATTCGTCTGCGCGGCAAGTATTTCGGCGGCTGGCAGGTGATCGGCGGCGGCCGGGTGGTCGCCGGCGCGGCGCTGCGGCTGAAACAGGCGGCGGAACTGGCCGCCTCGGTCGGGCTGGGGGGACTGGCGCCGCTCTGCGGCATCCCCGGACAGCTCGGCGGCGCGGTGCGGATGAACGCCGGCGCCAACGGCTGCGAGATCGGTTCGCTGGTGCGCCGGATCTCCGGCATCGACGCCTCCGGGGAGCCTTTCGAGCTCGCGGGCGACGCCATCGCCTGGAGCTATCGCGCCAGTTCGATTCCGGAAGGGGCGGCGGTGCTGACCGTGGAGCTGGAACTTCCCGCCGGGGAAGCCGAAGCCGAGCGCGCCGCGATCGCCGCCGAGGTCGCCGCCCGCGGGCGGCGCGAACCCGGCGGCCGTTCGGCCGGCTGTATTTTCCGCAACGTCGGAGCCGAGGAATCCGCCGGCTTGCTGATCGACCGCGCCGGGCTTAAAAATTTGCGCATCGGCGACGCCATGGTCAGTGGGGCCCACGCCAATTACCTGGTCAACGCCGGCGCGGCCACGGCGGAGGATTTCGCCCGGCTGGCCGGCGAAGTGCGCGACGCCGTGTGGCGGAACGATCATTTTTCGCTCGATTACGAGGTCTGTTTCGCCGATCCCAAGATCGAGGCGCTGGCCCGAAGCCGCGGCGACGCTCCTCCGGTGGCGCTCTTTCTGGGCGGCTCCAGCAGCGAGCGCGAGGTGTCGCTCCGCTCCGGGGCCGCGATTCAGGCGGCGCTTGCCAACGCCGGCTGGCCGGTCCGCGTCCACGACATCACCGAATGCCGCCTGCCGGAATGGCTGACGCCGGAGTTCCTGGTCTACCTCGGCTTGCACGGCGGCTTCGGCGAGGACGGCACCCTGCAGAAGCTGCTGGAAGAGGCCGGAATCGAATTCGTCGGCTCCGGCTCCGCCGCCAGCGCCCTGGTGATGGACAAGATCGCCACCAAGAAGCTCGCCGGCAAGATCGGCATCCCGACCGCGCCGTGGGCCGAAATCACCGCCGGCATGCCGGCGGAGCTTCCGGCGGGGTTGAAGTTCCCGGTGGTGCTCAAAGCGCCCTGCGAAGGCTCGACCATCGGCATCGCCACCGCCGCCGGCGCCGCGGAGTTCGCCGAAGCGCTGGCCAAGCTGCGGCGCATGTCCGGGGTCATCCTGGTCGAAGAATTCGTCACCGGCGCGGAAATCACCGTGCCGGTCATCGGCGGCGCGGCTTTTCCCGTGGTCGAAATCCACAGTCCGCACGGCTTCTACGACTACGACGCCAAATACGTCTACAACCAGGGGCGCACCGAATACTTCTGTCCGCCGGAGCACGTTTCGGAGGAGAGCCAGCGTTTGGCGCAGCGTTACAGCGAGGAGCTGTTCCGCGCCGCCGGCTGCCGCGACCTGGCGCGGATCGACTTCATCGTCGACGCGGCCGGGACGCCGGTACTGCTTGAGGGCAACACGCTGCCCGGCTGCACCGCGACCAGCCTGGTGCCGAAGTCGGCGCGCGCCGCCGGGATCAGTTTCGAACGGCTGTGCGCCCGGCTGGCGTCGATGGCGCTGGCCCGGCGCGGGGACGCGACGCCATGATCGTGCTCGGTTTGGACCCGGCGATCCGCACCACCGGTTACGGGGTGATCGAGTTCGCCGCCGGCAAATGGAGCATCCGCGACTGCGGCGTGATCCGGAACACCGCCAAAGCCAGCCACAGCGAATGCCTGCGCCGCCTCTACGGCGGCGTCGACCAGCTGGTCGAAGCCTTCCAGCCCGATTCGGCCAGTCTCGAAGAAACCATCGCGGGGCGCAATCCCGGCACCGCGATCATTCTCGGGATGGCCCGCGGCGCGATTCTGTCGGCGCTGGCTAACCGCGGCGTCGCCGCTTACACCTACACGCCCTCCCAGGCCAAAAAAGCCGCGGTCGGGCGCGGCGACGCCGCCAAGGAGCAGGTGGCGGTGATGATGGCGGCGATTTTCGCGATCGACGCGGCGCAGATTCCGCTCGACGCCACCGACGCGCTGGCACTGGCGCTGTGCCATGCGCAATTGGCGGCGCGGCCGGAAGTTGGCGATCTGTTGACGCGCCGGGTTTGACAAAAATATCCGGCGGTGATATATTCCGTATTATGAGTTTTCGACGCGTCATTTTGTGTTTTCTGCTGCTGCTGGCCATCGGCGGGACGGTGCATACGCCGCCGGCCAGGGCTTTCGAGCCGGTCACCATGATGATTCTCGCCCCGGCGGCGGTCCGGGCGGTGGAAATCGCCAGCCCGTACATCATCAAGGGTTTTTTCAACGGGATGCAGGGGTTTCTCAAAATGGGCCTGGACATCGTCGATATTCTCAAGCTGCCGGTCGGAGCGGTCGGCTGCACCCTCGGCGCCCCCTTCGGATTTTTCGGAGGCGGCACCAAGCTCCTGGTCGAAGGAGCGATCGCCCCGTTCAAGCTGGCGTGGCACGCGGTGACCCTGCCGGTGATGTTCTGCGGCGTCAAAGTGCCATGACCGGGCGGCGGAAAATCATTTTGGGCCTGGTGCTGCTGACCGTTTTCGGCGGCGGGGTGGCGGCGCCGTCCGCCCGGGCCTTCGACCCGATCATCGCCGGAATGATGGCGCCGGTCGCGGTGCGGGCCGCCGAAATCGCCATGCCCTACGCGATCAAGGGCTTTTTGACCGGCGTGAAAGGCTTCATCCCGGTGGCGAACGACGTCGTCGATATCCTGAAGCTGCCGGTCGGAGTGGTCGGCTGCACGGTCGGCGCGCCCTTCGGTTTGTTCAAGCCGTCGTCGCGTTTCCTGGTCGACGGCGCCGCGGCGCCGTTCAAGCTGACCTGGGACCTGGTGATGCTGCCGGTGAAATTCTGCGGGATCGACATGCCGTGAAAAAAGACCTTTCCGCCCTGCGCCGGCGCTACATGCTGCTGCGCGACTGGTACGGCCGCGATTACGCCATGACCGAAATGGCCGCCCATACGCCGCAGGCGGTCAAAATCGGCGGCGTCCTCGACGGCGTGCTCGCCCGCGCCGCCGGTCCGGACGCGGTGCTGACCGAAAAATTGCGCCAAGCCTGGCCGGAATTGCTCGGTCCGGCGCTGGCGCCGCAGTGCGGCTTCGTGCGCTTCCACGGCAAGATCGCGGTCGTCGAAGTCGTCCATCCGATCTGGGTGGTCGAACTCAACCGCATGAAGCGGCTGCTGGCCGCCAAAATGAACACCGCGCTCGGCGAGAGCCGGATCGCCGACATCCGCTTCATCCCCGCCGGACGCTCCTAGGAGGCTTCCATGAAAATCGTCAGCGTGGCCGAAATGCGCGCCATCGAAACCGCCAGCGCCGCCGCCGGCATTTCCGAGCGCGTCATGATGGAAACCGCCGGGCGGGAAATGGCGCGGGCCATCGACGCCTTCATCCGCGAAAGCTTCGCGCCGTCGGCGGTCCGCCGGATCGCGGTGGTCGCCGGCCGCGGCAACAACGGCGGCGACGGCATCGTCATCGGCGAAGCCCTGCGGGAGCGCTATCCGGTCGTGATTTACGCGCTGGCCGCGCCGGAAGAGATGCGCGAACCGGCGCAATCGGTCGGACGCGCCGCCGAACTGACGGTGCGCCCGTCGCCGGAGGGCGGCGAATTTCTGCCCGGCGATCTGATCGTCGACGCCGTCGCCGGCATCGGGGTCGAGGCGCCGTTGACCGGCCGGCCGCGGGAATGGGTCGAGGCGATCAACCGCGCCGGCTGCCCGGTGGCGGCGGTCGACGTGCCCTCCGGCCTCGACGCCGACACCGGCGAAGGGGATCCGGTGGTCACGGCGACGCTGACTTTGGCCGCCGGAGCCTTCAAACCCGGCCACTTCCGCAATCCGGCGGTCGGCCGCCTGGGACTGGCGTCGATCGGCGCGCCCCGGGAAGCGCTGGCCAAGGCGGAGTCCTCCGGCGAAGCGATGACCGCGGCGGAAACGGCGGCATTTTTCACGCCGCGCGCGGCCGACGCCTTTAAAAACCGTACCGGACAAGTGCTGGTGGTCGCCGGAAGCGCGGCCTACGGCGGCGCGGCGCTGCTGGCGACCCTGGGCGCGCTGGCCGGCGGCGCGGGCATGGTCCACGCCCTGACGCCGCCGGGCGCGCTGGCCGGCCGCCACTGGCCGGCTTCGGTGATTCTGCATTCGCATCCCGGCGCGATTCTTTCCGGCGCCGACGCCGAAGCGCTTCGCGCCGCCGCCGCCCGGGTCGACGCGATCGTCGCCGGCCCCGGACTCGGAACCGATCCGGCGACCGGGCAGCTGCTGGCGGAGCTTTTCCGGCTCGACCTGCCGACGGTGGCCGACGCCGATGCGCTGAATCTGCTGAGCCGCCACCCCGAATGGCTCTACGCCCGCCGTTCGCCGCTGATTCTGACGCCGCATCCGGGAGAAGCGGCGCGATTGGCCGGCGACGCGGCGACGGAGCGTTCGAAGCTGGCGCGGGAGCTGGCCGGCCGTTATCGCGCCACGGTGATTCTCAAGGGCTATCAGAGCGTCATCGCCGACGCGGAGTACCTGGTCATAAACACCTCCGGCGCGCCGACCCTGGCCACCGCCGGCTCCGGCGACGTGCTGGCCGGCCTGGCGGGCGCGCTGCTGGCGTCGTCGCCGGACAAGCCTTTCGCCTGCGCGGCGGCGGCCTGCTGGCTTCACGGCCGCGCCGGCGAACTGTCGCAGCGGGGACGGGCCACCGTCGCCGACGATCTGCCGGAGCTGATTGTGCGCGCCGGGCGCGAAATTACCTGGCGCTTCTGATTTTTTCTAGCGCGCCGCCATAATGGTGAAAATGCGGCAGTTGGAGCCCTTGCATTCCGCCCGGTTGCCGTGCCGCACCGTCAGTTCGAAGGTGTGCTTCCCCGGCCCGAGGTCATCCCCGAAGAGCACCGGATAACAATAGTGCTTGTCCGGCACATACCAGTCGCGGCAGCCGGTGAATTCGCGCTTCTCCCCGCCGTCGAAGCTGTACTCCAGGACGCCGGACATCTTGCCGAAGTTGATCATGGCGCACAGGGCGCGGCCCTCGAATTCCAAAGTCAGCTTCGCGCCGTCCGCCGCCGTCGCGTGCGCCATCCGGTACCAGGGGAGGATGACTTCGCGCATCTCGGCCCACGGGCCTTCGAAACGCACCGCCTCCCACGGCACGACGCCGATGTGTTCGAAGTGGTTGGCGTTGAGCGGAGCGGGGCGGTTGGCGCCGCAGGGAATCATCGCGCCGCCGGCGGAGGCCGCTTCGCTTTCCAGGAGCTCGATGACCGGCTCGGCATAGACCGAACTGCCGAGGGCCTCCGGGTGCAGCCCGTCGGGCAGCCAGGCTTCCCAGCTCATGCGTCCCGCGCGCTGTTCGTTCATGGCGTGAAGCCCGGACCAGACCGAAGACAACTTGTAGTGTTCGGCCAGCTGTTCGAGTTCGGCGATCGAAGCAGGAACTTTTCCGGCCGTCATCTCCTCGTACATTCCCTGGCAGTAGGTGTGCATCAGGACGACGTCGCGCTCCTCCGCCAGCAGTTGGCGCAGCAGTCCTTCGCGGGTCCGGAAGCTCTCTTCGCCGGGGCCGTCGTTGACGGCGTATTCGACGAAAACCAGATCGCAGCCGCGGTCGATCAGGTCGCGTCGGGCGCGCATCGCGCCGCTCAGGCTGCCCGTGCCGCCGATCGCGGCGTTTTCCCAGACCAGTTCGACGTCCGGGAAACGGCGCATGAACCAGTTGGCGATGAAATAAGGCCAGTTCCCCTCGCGGTGCGCCTCGGTGATGGAGCCTCCCATAAAACCGATGACGACTTTGCCCGCCCGGAGAGCCCGCCGGAAACGGGCGAGCCCGCCGCGCCGGCGGATGATCTGCTGGATCGAAGTCATGATTTCTCCTATTCCTCTATGGTGCAAGTCCGGCATTTTTCG
>JAVBSD010000198.1:0-4245 GCA_031547325.1 Victivallaceae bacterium
AAAGCTCGCCGGCCTGACCGCCGACTGCACCAGTTTGGAAATCGACAATTTCGAGGACAAGGTCAATCAGAAGAGCTACACTGACAAGCTCATGCAGATCCGTCCGGCCTTCGGCGGCAACATCATCGCCACCATCGTCAACACCTGGGACGACCCGCAGATGGTCACCGTCCGCGAAGGCGTGATGAAGATGACGGCCCCCGACAAGGCCCGCAAGGGCAAGGTCGTCCCGGTCAAGGTCGAGCTCTCCGACGTCGAAACCGTGATCAAGGTTCTGGAGCGGGTGCGCCAGGACAAGCTGGTCAACCTCAAGGGCGCCCAGGTCATCGTGGCCGGCGGCTACGGCGTGGGCAGCAAGGAGAACTTCAAGCTGATCCGCGAGCTGGCCGAAGCGCTGGGCGGCGAAGTCGGCGCCTCGCGCGCCGCGGTCGACGCCGGCTGGATCGACCACGACCACCAGGTCGGGCAGACCGGAGTCACGGTTCGTCCGCGTCTCTACATCGCCTGCGGCATCTCCGGTTCGGTCCAGCACCGCGCCGGCATGGATGAGTCGAAGAAGATCATCGCGATCAACACCGATCCGGGCGCGCCGATTTTTTCGGTGGCGCACTACTCGATCGTCGGCGATCTGAACACGGTCATCCCGCAGATGATCAAGGCCTTCAAGGCGAAAGCATAAGAGAAAGGCGCAAGCACAATGGCCAACTTTTTCCAGGATAATCAGGATCTGCTCTTTTCGCTCAACGCGCTGGACCTCGGGGAAGCCGTCGCCCTGCGCGAAGAGAACTACCATGCCGGCAAGCAGTTCGCCACCGCTCCGGTCAACTTTGAAGACGCCGTCGACAACTACCGGCGGGTGCTCGACGTGGTCGGCCGCATCTGCGGCGACAACATCGAGCCGCGTTCCCGCGAGGTCGACGAGGTCGGTCCGGAGTTCAAAAACAACACCGTCACCTACCACCCGCTGACCCGCAAGAACCTGCGCGACCTCAAGCAGGCGGATGTGATGGGCGTGATGCTGCCGCACCGTTTCGGCGGGCTCAACTTCCCGGTGTCGGTCTACACGATGATGACCGAAATGGTGTCGCGCGCCGACGCCAGCTTGCAGAACATCTTCGGTCTGCAGGACATCTCCGAGACCATCAACCTCTTCGCCAACGAGGAGCAGAAGCAGCAGTATCTCCACGGCTTCGCCGCCGGCGAGTTCGACGGGTCGATGGACCTGACCGAGCCGGATTACGGCAGCGACCTCCAGGCGGTGCGGCTGCGCGCCTGGCAGGACGAGAAGACCGGCCAGTGGTACCTCAACGGCATGAAGCGCTTCATCACCAACGGCTGCGCCAAGGTACACCTGGTGCTGGCGCGTTCCGAGGACGGCACCTCCGACGGCCGCGGCCTGTCGATGTTCATCTGCGAAGCCTGTCCGCAGCTGGTGGTGCGCCGCATCGAGCACAAGCTCGGCATCCACGGCGTGGCGACCTGCGAACTTCAGTTCAACGACGTGCCGGCGCAGCTCTGCGGCAAGCGCCGTTTCGGGCTGATCAAGTACGTGATGAGCCTGATGAACGGCGCCCGGGTGGCGATCAGCGCCCAGGCGATCGGCATCGCCGAGGCGGCCTACCGCGAAGCCCGCAAGTACGCCGGCGAACGCGAACAGTTCAAGAAGTCGATCGACAAGTTCCCGGCGGTTTACGACATGCTGGCGAACATGAAGGTCAAGCTGACCGCGGCGCGCGCGCTGCTCTATGAAACCACCCGCGCGGTCGACCTCCGGGGCGGCTCCACCGAGCTGGCCGATAACGATCCGAACGCTTCGGCCGAAGTCAAGGCCAAGGCCAAGCATTACAACCGGGTGGCCGCGGTGCTGACTCCGATGTGCAAGGCTCTGGCGACTGAAATGTCCAACCAGGTGACCTACGACGCGATTCAGATCCACGGCGGCACCGGGTATATGAAGGACTTCAACGTCGAGCGTTTCTATCGCGACGCGCGCATCACCAACATCTACGAAGGCACCACCCAGCTCCAGGTCGTCGCGGCGATCGGCGGGGTGATCCAGCGCGACAACGACCAGCGCATCGGCGAACTGGCGGCGTTGCCTTTCGAGGGCAAGCTGGCGCGTTACCGCGACAGGATCATGGCCTTGTACAAGCGTCATCTGGTCGCGGTCAAACATGTCGCGGACAAGAAGGACCCGGCCTATCACGATTTGCGGGCGCGCGACCTGGTCGACAATGAAACCTACATTTTCGTCGGCCTCCTGATGCTGCGCGACGCGATGAAGTGCGAGGATCGCGTCGTCCTGGCCGAGCGCTGGGTGCTCGACTCCGAAGCGGAATTTGAAAAGCGCTATTTCCGGGTCATGTCCGACGACATGACGGTGATCGACAATCACCGCGTGCTGATCGATTATTGATCCCAAGGGAAAAAGCGAGAGAGAAAGGTTCGAAAGATGAACAACGTATACCTGGACCGGGCCAAGAAGGTCATTTCCGACCCGCAGATTCTGTCGGTGGTGGTGGCCAAGCGCGCCAAGCAATTGGCGCTCGGCGCCCGGCCGATGGTCAAGTGCCAGTCGGACAACTTCCTCGACGTGGCGATGCTCGAAGTGGCCGAGGGCTTGCTCGGTTACGAGTTCGCCCAGGTGGAGGAAGCGGCCGACGAAGCTCAGCCGGAAATTCCGACGCTGTAACGATCAGTCAGGCGGCGGTGCGGTTTTCCGTGCCGCCGCCTGGTATTGTTTCAATGTAATGTTTTTTGGGGGGGAAAGTCAATCATGTCGAAGCCGTTGGTCGCAGTGGTGATGGGCAGCAAGAGCGACGTGCCGTTGCTTGAGGGCACCCTCAAAACGCTGCAAAGGTTCAACATTCCGTTTACCGCGCGGGTGATTTCGGCCCACCGGACGCCCGGCGAGGCGCTTGAATTCGCGACCGGCGCGGAAGCCGCCGGTCTCCGGGTGATCATCTGCGCCGCCGGCATGGCGGCTCATCTCGGCGGCGTGATTGCGGCCCACACCACTTTGCCGGTGATCGGGATTCCGGTGGCCTGCGAACCTTTCAACGGGCTGGACGCGTTGCTGGCGATGGTTCAGATGCCGCCGGGGATTCCGGTTGCGACGGTGACCGCGGGCAAGGCGGGCGCCAAGAACGCCGCGCTTTACGCCGTGTCGATTCTGGCGCTGTCCGATCCGGAGCTGGCGCGCAAGCTCAAGGAGTTCCGCGCCGAGCAAACCGAACAGGTCAAGGCTACCGACGCCGAGCTGCAGCGGGAGCTGGCGGCGATCCACTGCCGCGATTGAGTTCGAATCACCGATGGTTCTGAATGTTTTTCTATCGATCCTGAAGACCTTTCTGGTCTTTGGGTTGGGGGCGGCTGTCCTCAGGCTGAAAATACTGCACGAGGATGACCTCAAGCGGCTGACCCGGCTGGCGCTGGACATATTTTTCCCGTTTCTGACCTTTCACTCGATCACCCGCGATTTCACGCCGGAGCGTTTCAACGAGCTGTGGCAGTTGCCGCTGATCGGCTTCGGGCTGATGGTGGCGGGGGGGCTGGCGGGGATACCGCTCAAGCGGCTGATGCGTCACGGGACTCCGGAGCGGCTGAAGACCTTCCACCACATTTGCGCCATCAACAACTATGTTTTTCTGCCGGTGATTGTGCTCGGCAGCATTCAATCGAGTTACGTGTCGATGGTTTTGGTGATGAACGTCGGTTCGACCATCGGTTTTTGGACCATCGGCATTTTCACCTTGACCGGGCTGCAGGGTTGGCGGAAAACGTTGGCCAGTATTTTTTCGATCAACCTGGTGGCGGTGGCGGCGGCGGTATTGGTGGCGTCGCTGCAGATTCCGGTGCCGGTTTTTGTCGCCGAGGCGGTGGAAATGGTTGGCGGGATGGCGGTGCCGTTCATGCTGATTCTGGTGGGGGCGGCCTTATGGTTATGTCTCAAGGATATTTTATCGCATCATTTTGATTTGATTTACATTTCGGTGGTGCGGTTGTTGATTTTGCCGTTGATTTTGGGGGTGGCGCTCAAGCTGTTGCCGCTTTCCGCCGATGTTTACCGGGTCAGTCTGGTGGTGGCGGCGATGCCGGCGGCGTCGAGTTCGGTATTGGTGGCGGGGCAGTATGGCGGGAGCCGCAGTTTTGCCGGGCAGGTGATTGTGATTACCACGTTGTTGTCGTTGGGGACGATCCCGTTGATTTTGTGGATTTTCGGCTGACCCCAACGCTCCCCCCTCC
>JAVBSD010000167.1:0-5038 GCA_031547325.1 Victivallaceae bacterium
CAGGAGCCCCACCGGCACCAGCAGCCGCTCCGGCCGGTCATACTGCTTGATCGCATACGACCCCGTCCAGACCAGATAACGGTCGCCATGGTAAAACGGCCCGTGCGAATTGCGCCGGTGGCCCAGCACCTGCAGCTCCAGACGGTTCTTCCCCGCCCGCAACAGATCGGTGATCTCCGTCCGGTACGGAGGCCACCCCAGAATCGCCGCCTCCACCCCATTCACCAATACCCGCAACCCGACGCCGCCAAACTCGCCGGCACGGAACTCCACCCGTCCATCCCCCGGCCGGTAATCGAAGTCCACCCCGTAAGTCAGGTTGCCGGAATAATTGGGCAGCCCCTGGCCCACCCAATCCCCCGTGGCCAGCCCCGCGACCGGCGCGGTCAATACACTTTCGTTGCCCCGCATCGCCACCCCGAAGTCCCCGAGCAGGAAAAGCGCCTCCAACCCGTCGGAGTTGAGATCGTAATCGACGCTCATGCTCAGCAGGTTGCGCCCGGGCTTCAACGCCCCCGCCGGAACCGCCAGGGTCTTGACGCATTCGTCAACCCAGAACCCAACCGGAACAGCCGGCACGGCGACGCCGTTGAGCGTGACCGACGCCTCCTCGGGATGCTCGATCGCCAGCGTCACCGGAGCCGCCGGGACCGCGTCGCAGAGGAATTCGAATTCCATCTCCACCTTGAAGGCCGGCGCGGTCGACCGGGGGCGCGCCCACGGCTGAACCATTTCGGCGCCGCGCGGCCGGCCGCCGCCGAATTCGCGGACTTCATCGTCGATGGCGGTGATCAGCTTCGGCTCATGCCATTCGCCGCCGGCGATGCGGTAACGCGCCAGATCCAGCACCACCACATTGGGCTCGTCGCGCCGGATTTCCCAGACCGCCGGATTCAGGGGTTCACACCGCGTTCCGGCAAACTCCCGGCGCGGCACGGTTGCCACCGCCCCGGCCGGAGCCTGGACGAAAACCCGGGATTCCAGCGCCGCCAGCGACGTGTTGAACTCCCAGCCGCCGGGAACCCGGCGCGCCTCGACCGGATGCGCCAGGCCGGAAGCGGGCATCAGCTCGCTCCAAACGCCTTCACTTTCGCCCGCCACCCTGACGGTGAGCTGGTCGAAACCCAGGGTGCGTTCCCGGACCGGAACGGTTTTGCACATCACCGGCCCGATGGGCTCGGTGAAACCGGTGTTGCACAGCATCAGCGTGCGGCCGTCGCGGTTGTCGCGCAGCTGGTACAGGATCGGAAAGGTCCCGCCGCCCGCCGGAGCCGTCACCCGGACCCGGCGGAACTCCCGGTCCAGCGTGCCGAAACAGTCCGCCGACAAGAGGCCGGCGACTTCACCCCGGAGCGAAGCGTCTTCGACGCCGTCCCGGAGGCCGGGCAGCCGCGCCGGATCGTAGGCGAGGATGACGCCGCCCGCGGCTTTGAACTCCTTCAGCAGCTCCAGCGTGGTGGAGCGCATGGTCAGCATCGGCGGCAGCACCACAACCTTGTATACGGCCGCGCCAATTCGCAGAATCGCTTCGCCGGAGTCGGTTTCGACCGAGCTGCGGCGCGCCATGATCTCCTCGTCGCCGTAGTCGAAGTCGAGCTGGTTGTCCAGCAGCAGACAGCGCACCGCCATGAAATCGACGTCCAGCGCGTCCAGCTCGCCGACTCCGCGCCACCCCTGCTCCAGCTCCATCCAGCGCGATTCCAACGGATGCACCACCAGGATATCGCGGACTTCGCGCCCCTCGGAGAAGAGCACGTGGAGCCGGGCGAAGTAATCCTCGACCACGGCGTAATATTGGTACCACGGCGACTGGCGGGAGATCGCCGCCGGATAGTCGCGCTTGGCCTCGCCGGCCATGGTGTACCAGGAGAGGTGCTGACAGCGCACATTGGCGCCGAGCACCACCTGCCAGTCGCCGATCGCCTTGTGGCCGGCGAAGGGGAAATCCCAGCCGGTGCAGCCGTAGGATTCGGTCAGCCGCCATTTGCGGTCGAATTGCCGCGCCGCGCTGGACAGCTGCTTGACCGTGTCGTAGGTGTGCCAGTATTCGGTCAGCTCGTCGATGCCGGGCATCTGCATGTATTCGTAGAAGCGCATACAGTTGCCGACCATCGCCGACTGGCTGGACAAGGTGTCCTCGACCAGCACGTGGCCGGTGAGCTGAAGATTGTGCGCCGCGCACCAGTCGCCGATCTGGCGCGAAAAGTTTTCGACGAACAGCGTGGTCAGGCACTCCATGTAGTGATAGCGCGCCAGCGAGCATTCGGCGCCGTCGATCCGGTAGAAAACCTCCGCCAGATGGTCGGCGATGTCGTAGCCGAAGCGCTTCCGGAAGCAGGCGGCGAATTCGCCGGTCCACGGCGCGGTGCGGCTGCCGTCGGCGTCCGGGTTGTTGACGGCCGGGAAGTTGGGTTCGTCGGTGAAGATCGCCGGGATGGTCTTGCCGAATTCTTCGCCCACCTCGCGGTAATAGGCTTCGTGGGTGACTTCGATGAATTTGGCCACCGCGTCGCGGTTGAGCACGTCGAGGTAGCAATGATCGTTGTACCAGGGCGAGGGAGCGGTGAGCTCCCAGCGGCAGCGGATCAGTTTTTCATTCGCCGCCAGCTTCGCCGGAATCGTTTTGACCCGTTCCACCCCGGCGAACCCGCCCTCGACCGGGACGGCCTTGAAGACGGCCAGGGTGTTTTCATCCATGACGCAGGCCGCCGGATCGGTGAATTCGACGGCGCGCACGATGCGCGCGGCGTATTGGGTGTCCCGGGTCACCTGGCCGCCGGCCGAGCCGGAGGGCCAGCGGTCTTCGTCGTACAGATAGGCTTTCATGCCGAGCTTCTTCGCCTCGCCGACGCAGGCGCGGACGCAGTCGAACCATTCTTTGGAGAGGTAGGGCGTGTTCAACCCGACCCGGGAATGCATGAAAAATCCGCCCAGGCCCGCTTCCTTCATCTGGCGGATCTGCCGCCGGAGCTCGGGGATCTCCAGCTTGCCGTTCCAGCTCCAAAAGGGCGCGCCGCGGTACTGCGACGACGGGTGAACGAATTCGGAGACGATTTCGGACAATTTTTCGGAATTCATACTGGCATATCCTCCATGTTGCGATACATTATCTTAAGATACATCGGCCCAATAATTCCGCCTCAACGAATCATGCAAAAAACAGCACAAATCATGCATTTCATCAACTGGGCGCGGGACTCCCGCGAACCGCTGCAGATGCTGCGCCTGGACCCGCAGGAGGACAACGGAATGCATGTCCACGACTTCCATGAACTGGTGATCGTCTTCGCCGGCGAGGCGCGCCACCGGACCGAAACCGAGAGCTACCGCATCAGCGCCGGCGACGTCTTCCTGATCCGCCCCGGCGAAAGCCACGCCTACACCGACACCCGCGAACTGGAGATCGTCAACTTGCTCTATTTGCAGGACGAACTCAAGATGCCCCTCTACGACCTGGCGACCACCCCCGGCTACCACGCGTTTTTCGAGCTGGAGCCGGAGATGCGCCGCCGCGAGGGCTACCGCAAGCACCTCCAGGTCGGCAAGAAAAACCTCGATTTCCTCGACCTGGCCTGCCGCGAACTGGAAAAACTGATCCATTCGGGCGAGCCGGGACGGGTTTTCTCCTCGGTGGCGGTCTTCATGCGCATCGTCGGCTGCATCGCCGGCAGCTGCAGCCCCGGCGGCGGCCCCGACGGCGGCGAACACGCGCTCCTGTGGGAACAGAGCCGGCTGGTCAGCGATCTCCAGCGCCAGTGGAACCGGCCGTTCAACCTCGAAGAACTGGCGCGCCGCCACGGCATGTCGACCTCGACGCTGTACCGGCGCTTCGTGCGCACCTTCGGCCAATCGCCGCTGGATTTCCTGCTCGACCTCAGGATCGCCAACGCCCGCGGCCTGTTGCGCGCGACCGGCGACCCCATCGGCGAAATCGCCGCCGCCACCGGGTTCACCGACGGCAACTACTTCAGCCGCTGCTTCAAACAACGCACCGGACAAACCCCCGGCGAATACCGCAAACGCAACAAGAATAACTAACCATTGGTCTATTATGGATATAGCGGCATTGAATGATCGTTTTGTCCATAAAGTTGCCATTTTCGTCTATGGAGTTTCTCTTGAAGGTGTGTTAAAATATATAGGCTCAATAGATAAATTACGGGAGGAAACGATATGGCGGGCAAAGCGGACATCGGCTTGATCGGTCTGGCGGTGATGGGGGAAAACCTGGTGCTCAACATGGAGAGCCGCGGCTTCACCGCCGCGGTCTACAACCGGACCGTCGACAAGGTCGACGCCTTCATCGACGGGCGCGGCAAAGGCAGGAAATTCATCGGCTGCCGCTCGATCGCCGAGCTCTGCGCCAGCCTCGCCAGCCCGCGCCGAATCATGATGATGGTCAAGGCCGGGCAGCCGGTGGACGACCTGATCGGCCTGCTGCTGCCCCACCTCGATCCGGGCGACATCCTGATCGACGGCGGCAACAGCCATTTCCCGGACACCATCCGGCGCACCGCCGAACTGAAGGCGAAGGGCCTCCTCTACATCGGCACCGGCGTCTCCGGCGGCGAAGAAGGCGCCCTCCTCGGTCCGTCGATCATGCCGGGCGGCAATCCCGAGGCCTGGCCGGCGGTCAAGCCGATCTTCCAGGCGATCGCCGCCAAGGTCGCCGGCGGCCGTCCCTGCTGTGAATGGGTCGGCTCCGACGGCGCCGGCCACTACGTCAAAATGATCCACAACGGCATCGAATACGGCGACATGCAGATGATCTGCGAGGCCTACTGGCTGCTCAAGCGGCTGCTCGGGCTCGACGCGCGGGAGCTGCACCGGGTCTTCGCCGACTGGAACGGGAGCGAGCTCAACAGCTACCTGATCGAAATCACCCGCGACATCTTCGCCAAAACCGATCCCGCCACCGGCAAACCGGTGGTCGACGTGATCCTCGACACCGCGGGCCAGAAAGGCACCGGCAAATGGACCAGCCAGAGCGCCCTCGATCTCGGCGCGCCGGCCCCGACCATCGCCGAAGCGGTCTTCG
>JAVBSD010000105.1:0-5501 GCA_031547325.1 Victivallaceae bacterium
GAAGCGCTCGACGCCTGCGCCGCCGCCAACCAGATGGTGATTTATTCGATCAAAGACCTCTATCCGGACGACCGGGTGCGCGACGACGGCCGCACCAATGAAGAAACCGCCCGCGGCTGGGTGGAGGGGCTGAAAGGCCACCCGGCGCTGCTCGCCTGGTACGTCGCCGACGAACTCTCCAAGGACAAGGTCCCCGACCTGGTCCGCCGCCGGCAGATGGTCAACGCCGCCGACCCCGATCATCCGACCTGGGCGGTGTATTGCAGCTACGCCGATCTGCCCTTCTTCGGCCCGACCTGCGACGTCGTCGGCATCGACCCGTACCCCTTCAACGGCATGAACGACCGCGGCATTCAGACCGTCTTCAACGCCCTGGCCGACACCCGGCGCGCCATGCTGCGCGCCAACGGGGAAATCGCGTTGTGGACGGTGCCGCAGGCCTTCGCCCCGGCGGTCTACACCGTCAAGCCGGGGACGGATGTTCAGCAGTATCTGGCCAATGCCCGGGTGCCTTCGGTGCGCGAAATGGCTTCGATGGTGCTGCTCCAGGCCATCGGCGGCGCCAAAGGATTTATCCTTTACTCCGAATTCGATTTGGTCAAGTGGCCGGAGAATTACCGTTACGAAGAACGCTGGACGGCGGCCTGCGAGGTCGGCGAACTGCTGCGGAGCGTGGAAAAGTTCATCATGAGCTCCCGTCCCCGGCCGCCGCTCGAAGTCAAATCGACCGCCGGCCGGGTCGAGGCGCGGGCGATGGCCGCCGACGACGGCGAAATCGCGGTGCTGATCGCGTCGCCGCTGCGCGAAGGCGGCCAGGGGGAAATCCGCGGCGCCGGCCTGCCGCCGGGCTTGCGCTCGGCCAACGGCAACACCGTGGAGACCGCTCCCGGCGTCTACCGCTTCACCGGCGTCGACGCCGACTGGGATATCCTGCGGCCTTAAAAATTTCCGGTGGCGAGGAAACGCAGCATCGCCCGCCGCGCGGCCGCGTCGGTCAGGATCGACGAATGCCCGGCGGCGCAGCGGCATTCCGCCGTCGCGCCGTCGAGCCGGGTCAAATCGAAATCGACCTTGGCATCGTATTCGGCGGTGAGAATGCCGAGCGGCACGCCCCCCGGCACCGGCAAGGTCAGGGTCGTTCCCTCCTCCTGGCAGCGCAGATCGGGCAGCGACCGGATCAGCCGCCCGGCGCAGGGCACTTCGCGGCACCAGAAGCTGGCGGTGCGCGAACCGCGGTTGGGCGGCGCGATCATCAGGATTTTTTCCACTCCCCCGAGCGGTTCCGCCAGCGCGGCGCGGGTGACCAGACACCCCATGCTGTGGCCGACGATGGCGAAGCTTCCGCCGATGCTTTCGAGCCGGCGGCGGAAGGCCGCGCCGTGGCCGCGCACGGTGTCGCGGGTGGTCCGGTAATCGTAGACCACGACCCGGTACCCGGAGCGCGCCAGGAAATTGCCCACCGCCAGCCGCATCATCCACCCCCGGTAGAGAATGCCGTGGATCAGCACCACGGTTCCGCCGTTGGCGGCCGGCGCGGGCGGTTCGATGACGGTGGTGTCGAATATACGCATAGTCCGACAATCTACACCCGGGAAGCCCGTCGGTCAAGCGGAAAAAAAATATTTGTTTCCGGCATTTCAAGGGCTTGACAACCTTCGACATGCGTGATATAATTGTCGATGGGGAAAAACGTGGCGGTGAAACTTCGCCACAGGACAATTTGAATAAGGAAACACGGCACCATGAAATCCCTGCGGCGGAAGTTCACCCTCATAGAACTCCTGGTGGTGATCGCGATCATCGCCATCCTCGCGTCGATGCTGCTGCCGGCGCTCTCCCGGGCCCGCGCGGCGGCGCAGGCGATCAAATGCGTCAGCAACCTCCGGCAGTGCGGCACGGTCTTTTTCCTGTATGCGACCGACAACAACGAGAAGTTTCCGTGGCCCGCCGCCGACGGCGAGATGACTCCGACCGACAACTGGTTCACCCGGATGGGCGATGCCAACAACAATTACTTCGCCGATCCCAACCGCAAGCTGGTCAGCTGTCCAACCGGCTCCTCGGCCAACGTCAGCCAGATCTACGGCTACAACCACGCCAGCGCCCTCAGAGTGACCTTCGGCAGCATGACCCAGCCGACCACCATGGTGGTGCTCGCCGACAGCCGCAATGTGAACAATCTGCAAACCTATGAAATCGTCAGCGGCGTCGTCGTCGGCGACGATGTGGGTCACATCTACATGGCGCACTCCAAAAAGGGCAATATCGTCTACGGGGACGGCCATGTCGCCGCCACCGCCGAAGGCGAATTGAAGGATGTTTTCATCCCGGCCCTCGGCACTGCCGGCGACACCGGCACCTACATTGTGGCTAACTGACCGACTGCTTTTGCGGTCGCGACACCGGTCGGGCGGCTTCGTATTGCCGCAGCAGCTCGGCGCACCACAAATAATTGACGGCGGCGTCGCCGGAAAGCAGGTTCGCCTTGTAGCGCGCTCCGGCGTCGAAGCGTTCCGGCTCGTCGAAGTAGCTGAGCTCTTCGAAGTCCAGTTTCGCAAGGACGTTGCGGACCGCCGGGAGAATTTCCCCGGCCAGGTGCGGCAGGTGCGCGGCGATCTGCATTCCGGCCCGGACGATCATGGTGCTCCAGCCGGAGGCCGCGCCGTGGACCGGCCGGCCCGATTCGGTTTCGCCAGGGGGGATGCGCCGGGTGGCCCCGGTGGTGAAATCAACCGAAAATATGCCGTAGCATTTGCCGTCGGGCGCCAGCGCCGGCGCGCCTTCGCGCCACATGATCTCCAGGTTGTTCCGCCACGCCGGCGCCAGCGCGTTGCCGGGGTCGCGGCGCAGCAGGATGTCGAACTGCATGGTGTCCATGGTGGTCCGGTCCGAAGCGGCGAACAGCATGTAGCCGTGGTTGCGCCGCTCCCATTCCAGGAGCGGGATGCGCCCGGCGCGCTTGCGGTTCAACAGATCGTGCTCCGGTTCGGTCGTCAGGGGCAGCAGCCGTTCGTATTCCCGCAGCAGCTCTTCCCGCCCGGAAAACTGCCACGCCAGCAGCAGCAGCGACGGGAAGCGCACCAGCGGCCACTGCCAGTCGTCGCCGAAGGCGTTGAAGTAGTGGTAGCGGTAATCGCGGCGGCGCCAGAAATCGACCAGCGCGACCATCATTTCCTCGATCCGCCGCTGAACCGGCGGCGGCGCGACCGGGTGCAGCGCCTCCATCGCGACGCAGGCGTAGAGCACCTGGTCGGTGCTGGTTTCCGGCGAAAACCTTCCACCGTAAGGCTTGGGGAAGAAGCCCGCGCCGAGCCGCATCCCCATCCGGTAGATCCGGTACAGCGCCTCGAAGGCCTCCACCGCCCACCGGAGCACTCCTTCCTCCCCGCTGCGCCGGAAGCGCAACACCTCGGAGCAGATGTAGCCGCCGGTGCACATGCCGAAGTTTTCGTGGCGGTAGATGTCGGCCATCGAAAAACCGGGTACCGGGTAGGCGTTCCGCGCCTCCGCGAACAGCTCCGGAGCCGGCGGCTTCAGGGTGTTCCGGTCGAGGTTGCTGAATATCAATCCGGTTTCGGGATCGTGGAAGAACCGCAGCAAACGGTCGCGGATGGCGTCGGACTTGTTCATTCGGCCACCAGCACGATGCGGTCGACCGAAATCGAGTTGGGTCCGGTGTCGCCCTCGCGGTAGCGCGGTCCGGAGAACTTGATCGAGGCGTAAACCGAAACCTCGCGGCCGGAGAAGAGCGGCAGCTCGCCCAGCCTGGCCTGGACGGTCCAGACGCCGCCGAGGTAGACGACGGTGGCCCGGTCGATCACGGCCCGCCCGATCAGGTGGTAATTGTAACCGGGTTGGGCAGCGTCGGCGGCTTCGAAGGTCCGCGAGGCGAGCACGCTCTTGGAGGCCTCGGAGTAAATGCCGGCCGGCTGCGGCAGCGGAAACAGGTATTCGCCCATGTCGCAGTCGATTTTCAGCGCGAAACCGCAGTCGCTCTCCGGGTCCGCGGCCACCTGGGTGTGGCCGGTGCAAGGAGTGATCAGGTCCGGCAGCAGATCGACGTGGTCGCGGCGCAGAAATTGCTCCGGGAGTCCGGCGGAACGCTTCTGGAGTTCGGCGCGGATCCGGACCGCGGCGATTTTCTTATCGACCTCGACGTTGGGCCGGATGGTGGCGGCCCAGCGGCGGAGGGTGTCGCAGTATTCCTCGCACATCGCGTCGATGTCGACCGGGAACTCCGCCTCGGCGCGGCCGGAGTCGCACCACGCCTTGAGGTATTCGCGATAGTTCATGGTGACGATCAACGCGTAGAGGCCCATGGTGGCGCGGCGGGTCCGCAGCAGCAGCTCCGGATCGCCGGCGACGGCGGCCTCGGCTTCCCGGCAGGCGGCGAGACAGTCGAGCATCGCCTCCAAATCGAGGTAGCGCCATACCTGTTTCGGAGGGGTGTGAAAGATCATCCGCGCCCCGGTCGGGTTGGCGTGCGCCGCCCGGTTCAGGCGGTCGCGGTAGCGGATCAGCGCCGGCGCGGCGGCGCCGTAGTAGCGGTCCATGAAGATTTGGCGCAGCGCTTCGAAATCGGCGCCGGGGTTTTCGAGAAAACGCGCCCCGAGCCACAATTTGAGCTCGTACATGTCGCTTTCGATCGGATTCCACTGCTGGAGAAAGATGAACTTGACCCCGCACTGGCGGTAAAAGGCGTAGAGGTCGCCGTAGGCGTATTCACTCGCCGCCGGGAATTCGAAGGCGTCGCCGTAAACCACCGCGTAATCCCAGATCGACAGGTTGTCGCAGCGCCGCGACCACCATTCCAGATCGCGGCGGAATCCCTCGTTCAACGGATGCGACGGCCCGAAACGGAAGTCGCTGGCGACGTCGCAGTAGCGCACGATCACGTTGGGCCGGGCCCGCAGCGTCGCCGGCGGCTTGACGGTGTGCAAATAGGCCAGCGTGTCGATCAGAATTCCCGGCCGGAAGGCGGCCGCGGCGTCGGCGATTTCGTTGATGAAGTCGATCAGGGGGCCGGATTCGGAACCCTCCCGCGCCGTCAATTGGGCGCAGTTGTGACACTGGCAGGAGTTCTCGTTGTCGTTCTGGCTGATGCTGTAGACGCGGGGCGGCTCGACGCCATTTTTCAGCGCCTCGGCTTCGTCGGCGAGGATGTATTCCTTGAGCCTGGCGATGACGTATTGCCGCAGCTCCGGGTTGGTCAGGCACCATTGGCCCTCGAGCAATCCGCCCATGCGTTTGCCGTTGCGGATACTGAAGAACTCCGGGTGGGTCTCCATCATCGTCGCCGGCGGCACGTAGGCGTCGAAGGTGTGGACGAAACCCGGACTGCCGTAATCCCACGAACCGTACCGGCCCGCGCCGAACTCGGGATTCAACGCCACGTCGCCGGTCCGGTTGAGGCGGTTGGCCACCGCGAAGCGGCCGCCGTCGATGCGCGGATAGTCGCTGATCAGGATGTCGCGGCTCAGGAAGTCGAAGCCGTGCCGGAA
>JAVBSD010000445.1:0-12480 GCA_031547325.1 Victivallaceae bacterium
CCGGCATCCAGCTCGACAAAACCTTCGTCAAGGTCGTCGCCTGGTACGACAACGAGTGGGGCTACTCCAACAAGGTTCTGGAGATGGTCCGCGTGGTCGCGTCCAAGTAACTCCGGCTTTCGTCCGAGAGAACGCAAGCCCGGTCCGCTTTCAACCGAACGCGGCCGGGCTTTTTTTACTTCAAGTAAAAGAGAGGAGCCAATCATGAACATCGACAAGAAAACCGTCAAGGACGCCAATCTCAAGGGCAAGCGCGTGGTCATGCGCGTCGACTTCAACGTCCCGCTGAAGGGCGGCAAGGTTTCCGACGACACCCGGATCACCGCGGCGCTGCCGACCATCCGTTACATTCTCGACCAGGGCGCCAGCCTGGTGCTGCTGTCGCACCTCGGCCGGCCCGACGGGCAGGTCGCCCCGGAATTCAGCCTCAAGCCGGTCGGCGAATACCTCGCCAAACTGCTCGGCAAAGAGGTCAAGTTCGCCGATGACTGCATCGGCGGCAAGGTCGTCGCCGATGCCGCCGCGCTGAAGGCGGGCGAAGTGCTGCTGTGCGAAAACACCCGCTTTCACAAGGCGGAAGACATGAAGACCAAGACGCCGGAAGACAAGGCGGTGATGCGCGCCTTCGCCGAAGAGCTGGCCAAGCTCGGCGAGGTCTACGTCAACGACGCCTTCGGCACCGCGCACCGCGCCCATGCTTCGACCGCGATCATCGCCCAGGTTCTGGGCAAGGCCAATTCCTACGCCGGTTTCCTGATGGACAAGGAATTGCAGTATCTCGGCCGCGCGGTGGCCGCTCCCAAGCGCCCCTTCGTCGCGATCATCGGCGGCGCCAAGGTTTCCGGCAAGCTGGAAGTGCTCAATTCGCTGATGGAAAAGGTCGACGCGATCCTGATCGGCGGCGGCATGGCCTACACCTTCCTCAAGGCCCAGGGCCACGCCATCGGTTCCTCGCTGTGCGAGGACGATCTCCAGGACACCGCCCGGGAAGTCCTGGCCAAGGCCAAGAGCAAAAACGTCAAGCTGATGCTGCCGGTCGACAACAAGATCGCCGACAAATTCGCCGACGACGCGGCGACCCGGATGGTCAGCGTGGAAATCCCCGCCGGCTGGATGGCGCTCGACATCGGCCCCGAAACGGTCAAGGAATACGCGGCGGAAATCGCCAAGGCCGGAACCATCGTCTGGAACGGGCCGATGGGCTGCTTTGAAATGCCCAATTTCGCCTTCGGCACGATGGAAGTCTGCAAGGCGGTGGCCGATTCCGGCGCGGTCAGCATCATCGGCGGCGGCGACTCGGTCGCGGCGGTCAATCAGTCCGGCCTGGCCGGCAAGATGAGCCACATCTCCACCGGCGGCGGCGCCTCCCTCGAGTTCCTCGAAGGCAAGGTCCTGCCCGGCGTGGAAGTCCTCGCCGACAAGTAATCTCTCCACAAGCAAGGGCGGCGGAATCAAAAGTTCCGCCGCCCGCTTTTTTGGGGGGAGAACCAATGCGCACGCTTATGTGAAGTGCGCTCCCCCCATCCGTTAAACTCCGTTCCTCTCCGCACCCCTCCGTTCGAGAGCGGTTGGGTTGCGCTCGGGTGGCGCGGCCGGCACGGCTCCGAGCGGACTTTTTAAAGGTCGCGTTGCTCCTTTAAAAAGTGCGCCATCGCCGTCCGAAAAGGCTCCGCCCGGCCTCCCGGCCGGGCTTCCTTGGAGTTTCGCCCATTGAGATGGGCGACCAACTTATGCAGTTGGATCGCACCAGGTCCACGGGACCTGGACCATGCCGCCCTTCGGGCGGCCTATTTTTTTTGTTTTTTTAGCGCAGCTTCAGGAGGATGCAGTCGCGACGGCTGATCCGGCCTTCAGCGAGAATCTCGGCACGCGCCTTCAACTCCGGCGACGCATAACGCTCCCAACGGTCGCGCCTGGTGACGATCAACGTCCCGGCAGGCTGCGCGTCCAGCTCCGAAGCCATGTCGCACGCTTCATCCGCGGGAGCCAAGGTGAAAATCTGGTCGCGGTCAATGGACAACCGATAGCCCTCCCGGGACGAATCCGCCGGCCCGACGGCGACACCGCCCTCCGGGATCCGTTCGGCCACCGCCCCCGCCAAAGAACCGAGCGACCGCCGCGCCCGCGCCAACGGCTCGGAAACGTGGACCAACACCAGACAGACCGCACCCAGCCATACCGCCGCCAGCAGAACCATCGGCGGCAAGGCGCTCCGCCCGCAGCGGCGCACCGTCCAGACCGCGATTCCCAGCAGCAGCAGCCCGGCCGCGCCCAGGATCGGCAGCAGGGCGTCCTGCGCGTTCAAGCCCTCGGTTTCCTCAAGCAGTTCATCGGCTCCGGCGGCTTCGATGTTGCCGACGCCGAGGTTGACCGGAATGAAACGGCGCGCGCGGTCGACGCAGATCCTGTATGTGTGTTCGTCGCCGTCGGGCCCGAGGCAGAAGAAACGGATCGCCGCGCCGTCGGGGCGCAGCGCCTCGACCTGTTCGGTGAACTGTCGCGATTCCAGCCGCGCCTGATCCACCGGCTCGACGATTCCCACCCGGATCAGATAGACCGACACGCCCAGCGCCATCACCGCCGCCAGAATCCGCACCGAGGGGCCGCGCCGCCGCACCGCCAGCACCGCCGCGGCCAGCAGCAGAAAGGCCGCCGTCACCGGAATCACCGGGATTGCCGGCGCGGCGCCGAGCCGCTCCGCCACCGCCGGCAGCCGCAGGATGAACCATACCACCGGCATGGCGACGATGCCGGCGGCCGGCATCCAGGAGGCGATCGGCGCCAGCCACCGCCGCAGCCGGGTGATGGACCTGAGGTGGTCGGGGTTGAAAAATACCAGCGACGCCAGCAGCGCCAGCGCCGGGATGGCTCCGGTGATATAGCGCAGATGCTTGGTGCCGGGGATGCTCATGCCGAGCAGCAGCACCAGCACCCAGACCACCAGCAGCTGGACCCGCTGGAGGCGCGGCGAGGCCGCCGGCCAGCCGAGGCAGCGGTCGCGGAATTGCCACAGGTAGGCGGCGACCGCCGCGATCGCCAGCGGATAGGTCGCGGCGAAGGAGCCGACCGCGTTGGTGAAGTAATACCACGGCGGATGCGCGCTTTCGAAACGGTTTCCGAACTGCATTTCCAGGAACAGCCGGTAGAATCCTTCGCCGCCCCAGGCGTAGCTCCAGTAGGTCCACAGCGCCAGCATCAGCCCGGCGATGGCGGCGCCGAAGCCGGCGATGGCGCCGCCGCGCAGCCACTGCCGGCGCACCAGGCAATAGCCGACGCCGACGGCGGTGGGAATCACCGTGCCGATCGGCCCCCGCGCCAGGTATCCGAGGACCAGCAGCAGCGGAATCCAGCCGAGGCGCAGCCGTTTCCCGTCCGCGTCGGCGCTGTACAGCAGATAAAAGACCAGGATCGTCGCCAAAGCCGGATAGAGGTCCAGCGAAACGATGCGGCAGATCGACACCCATTCATAAGCGGCGAAGAGCAGCAGCGCCGCCGCCAGTCCGGTCCGGGTCGAATAGAGCCGCCGGCCGAGCACGAAGGTCATCATCACCGTCAGCGCCCCGGCGACCGCGCTCGGCAGCACCGCCGAAAACATGTCGACCGCTCCGCAGGCCAGCGCCGCCAGGGCCATCAGCATGGTCGGGATCGAGGTATAATCCGGATAGAGCCGTCCGTAGAGCTGGGGAAAGGGCGTCGCCCCGTTCTCGAGCATTTCGTGGACGAACAGGGCGAAGCGGGTGTCGATCATCAGGAAGTCCAGCCGCGCCAGGCCCGCCAGGAACAGCAGCAGCGACAAAACAAAAACCAACAACGGCAGAATCCAGGGAGCTTTCACGCCGGCATATTCCTTGTGTATTTTCGGTTGTCCTGAAAAATACACTCGCAATGGCGCCGGCGCAAGCAGCCTGTTCAAAAAAAACGCCGATTTGTCGGTTTTTCGCCGGGCTACGGGTGGATGAAATCCCGGATGCCGTCGCTGGACACGCTGAACAGCTTGATTTCGTCGCCGGCCGGCGGCGTGGCCTTGGCCCGCCACTCCAGCACCTGGTCGCCGTCGTCGCCGGGGCGCCAGTATTCGCCGGAAAAATAAATTCCGCTCGCGTCGAGCATTTCGGCGCGCCCGGTGAATTCGCCGTCGGCCATCGGCATTTTGATGGCGGCGGAATCGCCGCGTCCGAGGATGAGCACCTCTTCTTTGCTGTCGCGCCCGGCGGGCTCGGCGATGGCGCCCCGGCCCAGGTGCGGCACCCACTGCCGCCGGTTGATCAGCCGCACCTCGAGGAGCGGCCGGTCGGGCTTGGAGCGCGGCGCCGGCCGCACCGCCAGGCTCAGGGTTTCCTCGAACCACATCACGTCGCTCGGCACGCCCCAGGCGTCGACCAGCCCCGTTTTGTCCCGGGGCGCCCCCCCGCCGCATCCGGCAATCAGCAGCGCCGCCATTCCCAACATCAGCCAGCGTCCCATCGTCAAGTCCCCTTCATTTGAATGCGAATACGAATACCACCGCCGCGATCAGGCACACCGCCGCCGCCAGGTGGTTCCAGCGCAGCGTTTCCTCCATATACAGAAGCGCGAACGGCACGAATACCGTCAGGGTGATCACCTCCTGGATGATCTTGAGCTGGGCCAGCGACATGCCGCCGGCGTGTCCGATGCGGTTGGCCGGCACCTGCAGGAGGTATTCGAAAAAGGCGATGCCCCAGCTGACCACCGCCGCGATCAGCCACGGCTTGGCGGCGAGATTTTTCAGGTGCCCGTACCAGGCGAAAGTCATGAAGACGTTCGAGCAGATCAAAAGACCGACGGTCCGCGCCGCCGGCGAAGCGATTCCCGCAAGCAGTTTCCGCCACAGCTCCATGACTCAGGATCTCCTCACAGCGAATCGCGTTCCGCGGCCCAGTGGCGGAGTTTGCCGAAGAGCTCCTCCGGATTGCCCTCCAGGAGCGCGCCTGCGTAGCGGCAGAAAAAGGCCTCGAACGCCTCCTTGAAAATCAACAGATTCTGCATCCGTTCCGCGAAGTGCGCTTCGCGCTCCATTTCGTCGCCCTCGGGCAGCTTGAGGGCGCTGATCGCGAAACGGTCGGCGTCGAAGGTCCCGGACCAGATCTGATTGTCGCGCACCAGATTGAACTTGGCTTTGCGCAGTTTTTTGCCCACCGACAGAGCGGCTTTGGCTTCGGCGCTGCGCAGCGGGCAGTCGCCTTTTTTGAGCGAGGTTTCTCCGGCGCCGTTGGCGTCGGATTCGCCGACCAGGACGAAGGGCCCCTCGATCATGATTTCGAATTTGCCGTACTGCGAAAGTTCGACGCCGCCTCCGGATTCGTTGTCGTACCACAGCCAGGTCAGGAAATCCCGGCCCGGTTCGAACTCGCCGGCGGAACGGTCGGTGAGGGTCAGCGCCGGCAGCGCCGGCAGGCCGACCTTGAAGCGGCGCTCCAGCATGCGGTCGATATTCCACGGCGCCGGTTCGATTCCGGTGGTCTTGACGAAGGCCTGGATGAATTCGTCGAGCTGGGTCACCGAGGTGCTGCCCACGTAGAGCAGTCCCGCCGCCGGGTCCAGGACCATCGGCAGCGCGGCGATGCTCGGGGTCATCTTGGGCAGCAGCAGCTCGGAAGCCGCTTCGCGGATGCGCTTGCGTTCGGCGCGCGGCACCATTTCAGTCTGGTTGGCCTGCATGTAAGCCAGCTCGTCGCGCTGGCAGATCGCGTTGAGGTAGACCGACGAAATCTTGCGCTGGGTTTTCCTGAGGTTCAGATAGAGGCATCCGCCGCGCCAGGCGTTGCCGTCGTCGATGCCGGTTTCCAGGACGTGGCGGCCGGTGACCCAGCCCAGTTCGGGGTCGGACTTGGCGTCGTCGACCATTCCGGCGCGGCGGGCGGCGAACCGGGAAATCGCGTCTTCTTCCAGCGGTTTGGGCATTTCGAAAATACTGACGGTGAACGATCCGTGGTCGAATGGCATGGTGGAATATTTCTCCCGGCTTGATTGAATTAATGGAATCACCTCAATGTACATCATTTTTGGATTTTTTCCAGTTGACAAGTTGATTTTTTATCCGGGTCATTATATATTATGGTCGTTGACTGGAATGGGTTGGAGAGGGTTTTTTTCTAATGACGAGCAGGTCCGATGTTTAAAAAAATCTGGTCCCCCGAACTGATTGAGGAACATATCCTCTCCCGGTACGGCAAGGAACCGTTGAATTCATATTATTACGCCACCAATTATCCGAGCGTCTACGCGGCCGCGGAGCGTTTTTTCGGTTCCTGGCGCGAGGCGATCACCGCCTGCGGGCTGGATTACAACGAAATCCGCAAGTACAAGGAGTGGGACAACGCCCGCATCCTGATGGCGATTCAGAAGCTCGCCGCCGACGGCGGGCAGCTTTCCAGCCAGCACATCCAGCGCACCGACAAATCGCTGTACATGGCCGGCGTCCGCCATTTCAAAAGCTGGGGCCGCGCCGTTCAAAGCGCCGGCATTTCCTACGATTCGGTGCGCCAGCGCCGCAGCCTCTCGGTGCGCGAAATCAAAAAAGAGATCCTCGAACTCTACCGCGCCGGCGCCGATCTCTCCTATTCCAGCATGCGCAAGAACCACCAGTATCTGCTCGCTTACGGCATGAAGAAGCTCGGCAACGGCAGCTGGGCCGCCGCCCGCCTGGCCTGCGGCATTCTCGCCAACTACCGGCTCCCGGCTGAAAAACGCCGCGAAGCCTGACCGGAACTTCATTCTGTTCCATCGATTATCCGTTAACCGAACCGGTCTTGTTTTTGCTGAAATTCCGCGTTTTTTTTCGGATTTTTTTCCATATTCCCTTGACTTTTTCAAATTTTTGTACTATAATGAAAGAGATGCGAGAAGAGCGCCAGATTGATTGCCGCCGACCCCTTCCGGGGGCATGGGATCTGGATGCGGCGCGCGGTTTGAGAGACGTTCCTGGGGGAATGGACGCGACGGACCGGTGACGCAGATGATTCGGACCGCATCGAAAAGTGGGTTTCGAAAACAACGGAAAAGGTGGAAAGAAATGAAGAAGTTTACCCTCATTGAGCTCCTGGTCGTGATCGCGATCATCGCCATCCTGGCCAGCATGCTCCTCCCGGCGCTCTCCAAGGCCCGCGCCGCGGCGCAGGCCATCAAGTGCGTCAACAACGTGAAGCAGAACGTCCTGACCTTAGTCATGTACGCCACCGACAACAACGAGAAGCTGCCGTTCAACGCCACCGGTTTCGCTCAGGATGACGGCGCAAACTGGTTCACCCAACTGGCCGGCGAAGGTTATTTGCCGTCCGACACGGCCAATCGCAAGGCGGTTTCCTGTCCGTCCGCCAACTGCACCTCTGTGGATATGATCTATGGTTACAATGACGCGGGCGCCAAGAAGGCTGCCGTTGCGGCGTTCTCCAATCCGACCGTTGTCGTGCTCCTGGCCGACAGCGTAAAGGATGGTACTGCCGACGAGCAGCTCTACGTTATCGATCATGCCGGAACCGATGGCGCGATTCGTGCGCGTCACAGCAAGAAGGCCAACGTCGGTTATGGCGACGGTCACGTTGCCGCCACCCAGTCGGGCGAACTGGCGGGCGTGTACGCTCCGGATGGCACGGTTGCGACTGGAGCGACGATTCCGACGGCGACCTGGAAGTTCGTCAACTAATTCTCTGCGAGAATACGTCCCATCGACACCCCGGAAGCAATTCCGGGGTGTTTTTTTGTCGCGATATCGGGGTTTTCGATTTGGCTATCGGCGAGATTCGGGCTATGTTATAAAATTCAACCTTAATGGAGACGATTATCATGGCCGGAAACTTTCTCGCATTCGATCTGGGCGCCTCTTCCGGGCGCGCCATTGTCGGTACTTTGACGCAAGGCAAGCTCACCCTGACCGAGGTGCACCGTTTTCACAACGGGCCGACCGAAATCGACGGTTCGCTCTACTGGGACTTTTCCGCCCTGGTCGGGGAGCTGAAGACCGGGTTGGCCAAAGCGGCCGCCCAATTCGGCCCGCCGGAGAGCATGGCCGTCGACACCTGGGGCGTCGATTACGTGATCTTCGACCGCGCCACCGGCCAGCCGCGCCGCCTGCCCTACAACTACCGCGATCCGCGCACCGACAAGGCGGTCGCCAAGGTCTTCGCCGAAGTGATTTCCAAAGAAGATCTTTACGCCCGGACCGGCATGCAGTTCATGTCGCTCAACACCCTCTACCAGCTGGTCGCCCACCGCATCGATCATCCGGAGGATTTCGAAAACAGCTTCATGCTGTTCATGCCCGACGCCCTCGAATACATGCTCGGCGGCGCGGTTTCCAACGAATATACCGAAGCCTCGACCTCCAATATGCTCGATCCCGCCGCCCGCGACTGGGATTGGGAGCTGATCGACATGCTCGGCATGCCGCGCGCGTTCTTCACGCCGCTGGTCAAGCCGTGCACCCGGGGCGGGCAGCTTTCGAACGAGCTGCAGCGCGAATTCAAGCTCCCGGCGATTCCGATCATCAAGGTCGGGTCGCACGACACCGCCAGCGCCGTCGCCGCGGTGCCGGCGCCGGCCGGGGGGGACTGGTGCTACGTCAGCTGCGGCACCTGGGCGCTGCTCGGCGCCGAAATCGACCGGCCGATCACCACGCCGGAAGCCGGTCGCGCACCCTTCACCAACGAGGGCGGTCTCGACGGCAAGATCCGCTTCCTGACCAACATCATGGGCAGCTGGCTCTTTCAGGAAACCCGCCGCAACTGGCAGGAGGCGGGGCGTAAAATCTCCTACGCCGAAATGGAGGATCTGGCCCGCGACGCCGAGGTCGGGCGTTTCCTGATCAATCCCAACGCGCCCAGCCTGTTGACTCCCGGCGACATGCCGCGGCGTTTCCGCGATTTCTGCCGCGAGACCGCCCAGGGGGAAATTCCCGACGACGCGGCGCTGCTGCGCGCGGTTTACGATTCGCTGGCGCTGTATTTCGCCGGCAAGATCCGCGACCTCGCGGCGCTGCTCGGGGCCGATTATCAATGCGTCAACATGGTCGGCGGCGGCACCAAGGACGCGCTGCTGATGCAATTGACCGCCGACGCGGTGAATCTGCCGGTGATCGCCGGTCCGGTCGAAGCCACCGCCACCGGCAACGTGCTGGCCCAGGCCATCGCCATGGGCGACGTCGCGGACCTCGCCGCCGCCCGTCAGGTGGTGCGGGATTCCTTCGAGGTCATCGATTACCGGCCGCGGCCGGAGTTGGTCAAACTCTTCGAGGGCCTGCGCGGCCGTTTCGCCAGCCTCTGCGTATGAAGTCAACCCGGTTCCTCTTCGCGGCTGCGGCCGCCGCCCTGATGTTGTGGTGCGGCGGCTGCGGCGAAGGCGGCCGGGAAGAGGCGGCGGTGCCCGTCATCCGCGTCGCCGACGGCGGCCGTATCGTGTCGCTGGACCCGGTGCTGGCTGCCGATCTCCGCAGCCAGCGGCTGGTCAACGCCTTTTTCGACACGCTGCTGGCCTATCGTTACCCCGGGCTGCCCTACGAGCTCGAACCGTCGATGCTGGCGGCAAGGCCCGAAGTCGCCGAAGGCGGCGCGGTCTACCGTTTCCGGCTGCGCGACGATCTCTTTTTTCAACGCGACCCGTGCTTCGGGGGGGCGGACGATCCGGCGCGTAAAATCGACGCCGACGCGGTGATTTTTTCGCTGCTGCGCCTCGCGGACTGCCGGTTGCACAGCGCCACTTACAGTTTGTTTCGCGGTAAAATCGCGGGTTTCGAGGAGTTCTACGCCGCCACCGCCGATGCGGCGCCGGGGGATTTCTCGATGTACGACGCCGGCGTTCCCGGCCTGCGCCGGATCGACGAACTCAGCTTCGAAATCCGCCTGGAATCGCCCGACCCGCGGTTCCTCTACCTCCTGGCGATTCCCTGTACCGGGGTGGTGTCGCGCCGGGCGGTCGAATTGTACGGCCCGCGTGTCGGCGACCATCCGGTGGGTTCCGGGCCGTTCGTGCTCGAAAGCTGGCAGCGTGAATACAAGATCATCATGAACCGCAATCCCGATTACCGCCGGGAGTTGTTCGCCGCCGCCGCGAATCCGGCCGACCGGGAGCGTCCGCTGCCGCTGGCCGAACGCATCGAATGCATCACCACCCGCCAGCCCCAGGCGAGCTGGCTTCTGTTTCTCCAGGGGGAACTCGACCTGACCGAAATCACCCGCGACAACATCGACATCGTCACCGCCGACGGCGAACGATTGGCGCCGGTGCTGGCCGAACGCGGCATCGAGCTGTTGCGTTCGCCGGCGCTCGAAGTCCAGTACATCGGCTTCAGCTTCACCGACGCCCGTCTCGGTTCCAGCCTGCCGTTGCGCCGGGCGATTTCGATGGCCTACAACATCCCGCGGCTGATCGAATACGCCAACTACCTGATGCTGCCGGCTTCGGGGCCGTTGCCGCCGGGCGTTCCCGGCTACGATCCGGATTTCGTCAATTCCTGGGGGGAGTACAACCTGGAAAAAGCGCGGCAGCAACTGGCGTTGGCCGGCTATCCCGAGGGCTGCGATCCGATGACCGGCGAGCGGTTGACCTTCACCATCGACATGAACGGCAATTCGGCGCTGCATCGTCAGATCGGCGAGTTGTTTGCCGCGGACATGGCCAGGATCGGCATCGAGATCATTCCGGTGCTCAACAATTCGCCGCGTTTTTATCAGAAGCTCGGTTCGGGGCAGGTTCAGCTTTTCCGTTTGTCCTGGAAGGGCGATTATCCGGACGCTGAAAACTTCCTGCAGCTTTTTTATTCCGGCAACATCGGCGGCGCCAACCGGGTCGGTTATTCCAACGCCGTTTACGACGATCTTTTCCGGCGTTATCTCGAAACTCCCGCCGGGCCAGAATCCGGGGCGCTGTTGGGCGAGATGTGCCGCAAGCTGGCTTCGGATGCTCCGTGGATTTTCGAGAGCATTCCGGTTTCCTATCAGCTCAAGCATGGTTGGCTGGAGAATTTTCACCCTCATGATTTTGCGTATGGCGCTTGGAAGTACCTGGCGTTGCGGGGAGGGGAGCGTGAGCGGGCGCGGCGTGAATTCGCACCGTTGCACCTGGATCAACTGAACTAAAAAAATAAAAAAATCAAAAAATAGTCGGCCGCCGCGAAGCAAGGCCAGGGTCCAGGTGGGTCCCACCTGGCGCGGTCCAGCCGCGGAGGCTGGTCGCCTGTCTCAACAGGCGAAACTGTAAGGAAGCCCGAGCGAGAGCGAGGGCGGAGCCGCCCGGACGGCGATGGGACACTTTTGGGAGAGCAACGCGTATCCCAAAAGTGGCCTCGGAGCCGGGCCGGCCGCGGCATCAGCCGCGAACCAATTGCCTAAAAGACAGTCTGAAAAAGGAAAAAGGCGATATGATCAAATGGCTTTCCCTGGCGCTTTTATGCGTATTGTTGACTGGCTGTCAATGGTTCGGGGGCGATGGCGCGGTGCGATGGCGCAACGGGGTGCCGGTCAAAACCGCTCTCCTGGACGACAACGACCACAACCGCGCCTACAAGTACGGCGCGGCGATGCCCGCGGTCAAATACATCACCATCCACAACACAGCCAACAGCGCTCCTGCGATCAACGAGCGCACCTACCTCAACAACCGCAGCGACAAAACCTACATCAGCTATCACTACGCGGTCGACGAAAACGAAGCTCTGCAGATTCTCCCTCACAACCGCGGCGGCTGGCATGCCGGCGACGGTAAAGGCTCCGGCAACACCGCCAGCATCGGCATTGAAATCTGCCGCAGCACCTGTTACGGCGACGATGCGGAGCTCTATCGCCGTGCGGAAGAAAACGCCGCCCGGCTCGCCGCCAGTTTATTGGACGAGTTCGGATTGCCGACCAGTGCTTTACGCAAGCATCAGGATTGGTCCGGCAAGAAGTGTCCTCACCGTATTCTCGCTGAAGGGCGTTGGGAGGCGTTCAAGGTCCGGGTCGACGCCCTCCGCAGACGCTGAGTTGGACTGGTGTGCACCCCAAAAGTTGGGCAAACTTTTGGGGTACGCATCACATCAGGCCGACTATCTTTTATTTTCGGAACTCGCTCGGGGTCTGGCCCGTCCGGCGCCGAAACATGCGCGAAAACTGAAACAAATCAGCGTACCCCACCCTGCCTGCCACCTCCTTCACCGCCACATTCCGGTTCCGCCACAGAGACCGAGCCAGGTCAACCCGGCAGTCAAGCTGAAAACACACCGGCGACGTCCCGAAATGACGCCTGAATCCGGCACACAAAGCCGGTACCGACAACCGGACTTGACGCCCGAGCCGCTCCAAACTCAACTTCTCGGCACAATGCTCCTCGATGTAACGACGCAAACGCAGCCATACCTCCGGCGCCGGCGCCGGCGCCGGAGGCGTGTCGCGGCGCCGGCCGATTTCAATCAACCAAGCCTCCCGCAGCGTGGCCAACAACCGCCCAGCGGCGTCCCCGGTCACTTCACGGTACAACACCGCCCGATCTTCC
>JAVBSD010000128.1:0-2607 GCA_031547325.1 Victivallaceae bacterium
CCATGCGGTCGGGGCCGCCGCGGTCAAAGACCAGTCGCCCGCGAGCGGCGGCAGGTTCAGTTCAAAAGGCGTGTAGAGTTTGCCGGGGGGCGGCAATTCGAGGTCGCGGTTGTAACGGCGGTCCGCCGCCAGCAGCACCGGGCCGCGGTAGAGCGAAACCAGCCCTGCGCAGTCGCGTTCGCCCCGCCAGATCCGGGGCGTGAAGTCGAATTCGATTTCGACGACGTCGCCGTCCCGCCAATCGCCGGTGCTCGTCCAATAGTCTCCCGGCGCAACGCCGGCGGCTTCGACGCCGTTGCGGCGGACCACGGTGGCTTTGGACCAGGCCGGAATGCGGAAGCCGAGCTCATCGACCCCTGCGCCGTCAGCCAGGCGCAGGGTGCCGCGCCAGAGATTGGTGCGCGGATAGTCGCTTGTCACCTCCAGCGTCGCGCCCTCGCCGAGTTGCCAATTGCCCGGACCGTAGAAGTTGATCCGCCACGACGCGTCGCCGGCGGATACGACGCCCCAGCGGGCCAGCAGGCCGTAGCCCTTGGGCGAATTGACGCTGCAGCAGTTCAGCTCCGGCGAACCGGGCCGGGACTGAAAGACGATCTCGTGCGCCGAAGCGATCCGCACCCCGTCCGACGGCGTGTTGTAGGTCGCCCAACGGCCGGAAGGCGAATGCATCCCGAAGACCGAGTTCAAGGTCGACCACTCCAGCTCGTCGGCGACGGTGGCGTCGCCGGTCAGCAGCAGCATTTCCACCGTCATTTCCATCCAGGCGATGGTGCAGCAGCTCTCGATGGCTTCGGGGTTGTAAGGATTGCCGGAGGCCTTTTCCCCGGAGGAAAAGCCGCCGTTGTTGTGGCGGTCGTAATCCCGGATGCTCCGCCACAGGTTGGCGAAGGCTTCGAGGTAGCGGGCGTCGCCGGAAATGCGGTAGTATTCGGCCAGCGCCATGATCGGATGCAGGCTCTCCCAGCGCGGCAGCTCGAGTTCGTAGAGCGCCTTGCCGGCCAGGGCGGCGTTGAAGTAATCGCCGCCGCCCGGCAGGGCGAATTCATCGATCAGCTGCCTGCCGAAATCGCGGTAGCGGGGATCGCCGGTCAGGCGGTGGAGCTTCAACACCCCGTGGGCCGGGGCCTGGTTCATTTCGGGGAAGCCGGTTTCGACCAGCTTCGGCGAAACGTCGCCGGCGTAGCGGGAAATCAGCAGGTCGGCGACCTTCTTCGCGCCGCTCAGCGCCCGTTCCTCGCCGGAGAACTCGAACCAGTTGATCAAGGCGTACATGTTGTGGTACTGCGCCCAGGTGTCCCAGGTCCTCGGATCCTCCGGGGTGTTGTCGGGAGCGCGGTTGGCGATCCGGTACGCTTTGGGAAAACAGCCGAGGTAGCCGTCGTCGGCCTGTCCGGCGAGCAGCTTGCCGACGAACCAGCGGGCGTGTTCGATCAACTCTTCGTCGCCGGTCAGGCGGCAGATCCAGACCAGGCCGGTCAGGTATTTGCCGGCGAACTCTCCCGACCACGGCAGGTAAGTCCGCCACGGCGGGATGTCGCGGTCGTAGAACATTTCCAGCAACTGCGGATTGGCATAGGGCGCAATCAGCAGCCATTGACGTTTCAACGCTTCGAGCCGTTCGCTCCACACCCCGCCGCCCTGCCACTGGATCATAAGCTTGCTCCATTGTGTTTGAAGATGACCTGCGATGCCGGAAAATATAGACCGTCAACCGGGAAATGCAAATCACATCCGCTGGCGGCGGTAGCTGCCGGGGCTGATGCCGGCGAGGGCGGTGAAGCGGCGGCTGAAGTGAAAGGCGTCGCAGAAGCCGAGCTTTTCGGCGATCGCGTCCAGTGTTCGGTTGCCGCGGGTCAACAGTTCGCAGGCGGCCTGGAAACGCAATTGTTCGCGATAGGACCCCGGCGACA
The DNA here is from genome assembly GCA_031547325.1 of Victivallaceae bacterium. Classification (GTDB taxonomy): domain Bacteria; phylum Verrucomicrobiota; class Lentisphaeria; order Victivallales; family Victivallaceae; genus JAVBQJ01. The sequence goes on from JAVBSD010000128.1 coordinate 1,911, forward strand.
TGCCGACGGCTTCGCGGAACAGCGTCAGGAAGCGCGACGGCGACACCTTGACCGCCGCCGCCAGTTCGGCGGTGGCGACGCGCTTGCGGAAGTCGGCGCGCAGCAGTTTGAGCGCCGGTTCGAGGCGGGTCACGCCGGCGGAACGCCGCCCGGCTTCGGGGCGGGGCCGCGCGGTTTCCAGCAGCAGCGATACCAGCTTGAAGCCCAGGAAGCGGTGTTCGATGGCATTGTGGATGTCTTCACCCGGGTCCATGGTCACCAGTTCGGTGACGTTGCGCCGGATGGCCAGGGCGCGTTCGCCGGAGTAGACCATCGGGAAATCGAAGAAGTGGCGCAGTGAAATCGAACGGTGCGCCGTCGGGAAGAAGTGGCACCACAAACTGACCGGCTGCTCGCCCGAAAGCAGGATGATGCCGTGGGGCAGCGAATCCGGCAGCACCAGGACCTCCGGGTCGGCGACCCGCACCGGCGGGCGGTCGTCGAAGCGCGCTTCGATCTCCGCGTTGATCGGACAGGTGCACAGAAACACCGGCATGGTCCGCCTGGCGGTGTCGTGCCCGGACCACAGGGAGGTGATGTGCCCGGTCTGGTATTCGAAATCCGTAAACAATTCCTTCATGAATGATAATGTACCGTCCGGCGGACGAAAAATCCAGTCGGGGAAAAAAAGATGAGCGCCGGGAGGAGGGGAGTCCTC
>JAVBSD010000352.1:0-7399 GCA_031547325.1 Victivallaceae bacterium
GAACCCACGCCGATCAGCGTGGCGGTGATCGGGTCTTCCCATCCGAGGTAATTTTTAATATGTTCGATCAATTCATCGACCTTGTAACCGACGCGGCGGATGCCGGAGATGCCGGTGCGCGCGATGTCTTTTTTGACCACGATCGAATCGATGTTCATATATTCGGCGAGATAGGTGGTGGAAACTAAATCGATGCCGGCTTACTGCATTTCCAGGAGTTTATCCAGGTAAGACGGCATACGTCGCACGGACGGCGTATTCTGAAGCTTCAGACGTCTCATGGCATTAAACTTACCGCGTCAATCGTACTTAGTCAAGCCGGCGTCCGGGCAAAAACGCACATTTCCGTCCGCATCCCCCGTTGTCCGGCGATGAAAAAATCAAAAAATTATCCTCCGTCATTTGACTTCCTCCCGAAGCAGGCTATATTATTTGCTACTGAAACGGGGCATTAGCTCAGTTGGCTAGAGCGTCGCAATGGCATTGCGAAGGTCAAGGGTTCAACTCCCTTATGCTCCACCATCCTTCGCTCGACTTCGTCGAGCTATGGATGGCAGGCCCCGTCAATCGCATCTCTTGAATATGACATCAATTCATTGATAGAGGTCATTTCACAAGAAATAACTTCTAAGCTGGAAGTTTATCGCCTTATTTTTTGAAATATATGAAAAAGCTTCCCTTGAAAAAACATCGTATTCGGGTATTGTTACATCGGTAACTCGTGGCATTCCCTGCCAGTTCACAGCCGGTTGATTGAACGCTGCCGGCGGGGACGGCGATGTCGCCGTCCTTGAAGTGTTGGTTGATGGGGGCGTTGCAGCGCGTTTCGCCCTGCGGCGATCCGCATCGGGCATTGGCGCCCGGACGGCGGAGAACGGTCTAACGTGTATGAAAAATACACCTGCGGTGTATGACAATACACTCCAGACCATTCTCCATCCGCCCGGTTCACCAAGCCCCGATACGCCTCATCCGCAGTTCGAAACTGCGAAATGAGAATTTTCAGTGGCAGGGAATGACCACGTTTTTGTGCCAATTATGGAATCCGAAAACATACCACCTTTGAACTCGGTCGATGAGCTGGCGGAATGGCTGCACTGCAATCCGCGGCTGCTGTATTCCATTTCCAACCACACGCCGCGGTGGTATCGGGTGTTCGCCATTCCCAAACGCAACGGCGCCAGGCGGACCATCGAGGCGCCGAAGCCGCTGCTGAAACGGCTGCAGCGCCGGATTCTGCGAACCATCCTCGCCCAATTTCCCGTCAGCCCCCTGGCCACCGCCTTCACCGCCCAACGCAACATCCGCTATAACGCATGGCTCCACACCAATCAGAAGCGGATTCTCAACTGCGATGTGAAAAATTTCTTCCCCTCGCTGAAAGCGGAGGCGGCCTATCCATTTTTTCGGGAGAATTATGAACCGCCGGTCGCCATGATGCTGACCCGGCTCTGTACCTTGTACGGCCATCTGCCGCAGGGAGCCTCCACCAGTCCGGCGCTCTCCAACCTGCTGCTGCTGTCTCTGGATCAGGAACTCTCCCAGTGGGGCCAGGCGCGGTGGCTGCAATATTCCCGCTATGCCGACGATATCACTTTTTCCGGTGAAATCGACGGAGAACTCCGCCGGGGAATCCTTGAAAAAATCACCGGAACCCTCGCCGCGCGCGGCCTTGAACTCAACCGCCCCAAAACCACTTCATACCATCACGGCAACCGCCAGCTGGTCACCGGCCTGGTCGTCAATCACCAGGTCGGCGTGCCGAGGGAAAAAATCCGCCGGCTCAGAACCCGGCTGCATTATCTTGAAGTGGATTTGCAAAATAATGTTCCGGTGTCCCGGGAAGAAATCGATCATCTGCTGGGGCTGGTGAATTTCTGTCGCAGCATCAACAACACCAATCCCCATCTGCCGGTCTGGCGCAGCAGGCTTTTGGCCCTCGCCGATATCTGCGACAATTAATAAATCGGTTATTAAGAAAAAATCTCACCGATTCGAATTGACATTGGACGGCGCAAAGGATATATTAACCGGGAATCTCCAGAAAAAAATTCCAATTTTCATGAAAGAAATCCGGCTGAACCATCCATTCAGATAGTATAAGGATGTGATGTTTTCCGGTTTTCGGCGAAAAACAAACCCGGAATGATTTTGAACGATGGCCTACACGACCAATAAAACACTGTTACAGCGTGTCAAGGATGCCGATGAAGTTTCGTGGGAGGAGTTTTACCGTACCTACAGCCGCCTGATCTGGGTATGCGGAGGTGATTTTCACTTCAGCGAGGATGAGCGGATCGAATTGATTCAGATGGTCATGATCGAAGTATTCAAATCGCAGGCGACGTTTCAATACGACCGCAGCAAGGGGCGATTCCGGAACTATCTGAAAAAAATCATCCTTCACCAGGCCCTCCGGCTGCGGAAGTCGCGCATGACGCTCTGCGCGGCGGATCAGCCCGAAGAGCCCGACGACGACGGATTTGAAAAAGACTGGCAGGAAGAGTGGGAAACGCATGTTCTCAACGAAGCGATGGAGCTGCTCCGGCAGCGGATGGAACCGTTGACGCTTCAGATTTTTGAATTGTATGCGATACAGGGACGGGACGCGGGCGAGGTGGCGAAAATGCTCGGCGTCAATATCAATATGGTGTATATCGCCAAAAGCCGGGGAACGGCAATTCTTCGACAGACCATTACCATGCTCGATGAATACCGGTAGGCCGGGATGATGCGCTGGGGGGCGAAATGCGGCATTATGAAAAATATGAGATCGAACTGCGTCTCTCCGGGCGGAAAGGCATCTTCGCCCGTTGGCTCTGCCGCCGCCATCTCAAACACTGCAACCAATGCCGGGAACGGCTGGAAGAGCTGCGCAGCGACGAGCGCTTCCTGCAGGATGTCCGGCGCCTCAAAGCGCTGCGGAAGCTGACCCCCGAAACGCTGTCCAAACTCTCCACGCCGTTGCCTTTGCCGTCGTCGAAGCCCGAAAACGACGATGCGACTGCGAGATGAACGCCCCATTTTCCTTCACGCTGCCCGAAGGCTACACTCTGCTTCAGTACTGCGCCCACGGCGCATACGGGTCCACCTTTCTGGTTTCCGATTTGCTCGGCCGCCGGCTCGTCCTCAAAATAATCCCCCGCGCCGGCGACCGCTTCCTGCGCGAACTCAACGGCGTGCGGACCTACTGCGCCGGGCGCTTCGTTCACGAAAACCTGATCAGCATCCTCCATTCGGGCGAGGAAAAGGATTATTTTTACTACACCATGCCCGCGGCGGACAATTTGCGGGACAAGCCGGACGATTACCTGCCCGCTTCGCTGGAAAATATTCTGCATATCCGCCGCCTCGAAACGGACGAGATTTTCGCCATCGCGCTGGCGCTGCTCAACGGCATCGTCGCGCTGCACAAAAGCAATATCGCGCACCGGGACATCAAACCGGACAACATTCTGTTTTTCAACGGCAAACCCTGCCTGAGCGACGTCGGGCTGGTCTCCCAGGCGAGAGGACGCAATTCCCTGGTCGGCACCTACGGCTTTCTGCCGCCGGAGCTGCTTTCCGGCAAAATGACCTTCGACTCCTACCTGCCTCTCCATGATTTTTACGCGCTCGGCAAGGTGATTTACTGTATGCTCACCGGCCTGCCGGTGGATAATTTCCCGCTGCTGCGCCCGGAACACATCCGCGACAACCGCACCCGGAAGCTTTCCCGCCTGCTGCTGAAAATCTGCGAACGAACCCCCTCCTGGCGCCTGGCCGACGCGGACACCATCAGACGCGAACTCGAACGGCTGCGCCGGTTGCCGGAAAAACGCGCCAAATTCACCCCCTCCGTCCTCAGGGCGGCGTGCTGGTGCGGCGGCGCCGCCATCCTCATCGCCGCCGCGGCCGCAGGATTTCACTGCTGGAAGCCGGCCGGGCCGGAACCGGAGCGCGTACCGAAAATCGTTCCGGCCGCCCCGGCTCCGCCCGTCTCCGTCCCGGAGTCCCCCCTCCCGGAGCCCCCCCTCCCGGAACCCGAACCCCGGCTCGACGACGCGCGGGCCGCTCAACTGGAACAGGCGCTCCGGCAAAAGGATATGCCAATGCTGGTCCGGCTGTTCGATTCCGGCGTCTCCCCGAATTCCCTCATCCAGCAGCACTGGCGCCCGCTGCACTACGTCATTCGTCGCGACGCCCCCCTGGAGCTCGTCCGGCTGCTCGTGGAGCGGGGCGCCCGACTGGACCTGCCGGACATGCACGGCGAGTTGCCGCTCGGCACCGCCATTGCCTCCAATGCTCCGCTGCCGCTCCTGACCTACCTGATCGAACAAACGCCGGATCTGGATTCATCGGTGGAGCTTAAAAAGCGCCTGGCGCCGCTTTCGCTCACGCTGACCTGCCGCAACTTTCCGGCTTTTCAGTTGCTGTTGCACCACGGCGCCGCGCCCAATCCGCTCGATGAGCTGGGGAGAACCCCATTATTCAAAACGGCCAGCCACAATTACCAGCGGGAGACCGCACTGCTCCTGAAGGCCGGAGCGGACACGCGCAGCCGGGACAACTGGCGGACCACGCCGTTGCACCATTTGCCGCCCAACCGCGACATCGCCGCCACGCTGCTCCAACACGACGCCGATCCGAATGCCCAAGACCGCGACGGCAACACCCCGTTGCTCGCCTCCATCCGGCGGAACGCGGGCAGCGCCGTCATTCAGCTGCTGCTGCAATCCGGCGCCGAGGTCAACGCCGCCGATATCCGGGGCATTACGCCGCTTCTGGAGGCGGTCGCCTCCGGCAATGCCGAACTGGTCGAACTGCTCCTCGACAACGGCGCCGACCCGAAGCAGGCCGACCGGCGCGGCTTCAACGCGCTTTACGCCGCCGTCATTTACCGCCGGTTCGACATCCTTCTGTCGCTGCTGCAGCGCGTTCCCGACTCCGGCTTCAGGGACGCGGCCGGACGGACGCTGCTGCACTGGGCGGTGATCCGGAACCAGCCGGAAACGGCGCGACTGCTGCGCCACTTCGCAATCGATCCGGCCGCCGCCGACCTCAACGGCAGGAGCGCCGCCGACTGGGCCGTCCTCCTCGGCCGCGCCGAAGTGCTGCGGGAACTCGCGCCGCAACGCCAGAACGAACTGGACGCCTCTTCGCCGCCGCCGTTTCTGGTCGATCCGCCCCGCGGCGGCAACGCCGGATATCTGCTACGGATGCTGAACTCCCCGCAAGCGAATATGCACGCAATCGACGCGGCCATCCGGCACTGCCCCGACCTGGACCGCATGCCGGACGGCGGGAGCTGGCTGTGCGCGGCGTTGGAGCGCGACCATCTCCTCCTCCTGACTTCGCTGCTCTCGCACGGCGCGGACCCCAATGCGTTAACTACCGATGGCCGCACGCCGTTGGCCGAGGCAGTCCTACGCAACCGGCCCGAGGCGGTCAAGCCTCTGCTTCAATACGGCGCGCTCCCCGACGACTCGGAGCTAAACGATCTGCCGCTGCTGGAAGAGGCGTTGCGAATGGGTTCCACCCACATCCTCTCTCTGCTGCTCCCCAGCACCGGCTATGCGGAAAAAGCCCTGCAAAAGCTGGCCATCCGATGCCAGGGCACCATCGACACAGAAGGATTGTCACTGCTCAAATCCGTCCGGATCAGCACCTTCTGCTGTCGGGACGATGAGCTTCGCAGCCTGCTGGTGAGCGGCAACACCGCCGGAGTTCACCGCTATTTGTCCGGCGGCACCCTGTCGGCCGACTGCCAGCTCTGGGCCGGGGATTATCCGCTGCCGTGCGTATTGGCCCGCCAGCCGCAGTACGCGATGGCCAAGGCTCTGCTGGAAGCCGGCGCTCAAACCGAGCTGTCCGCGGACGGCACCACGGCGCTGCATATGGCGACCGCCCACGGCGAATTGCGGCTGGTCCGGCTACTGCTGGAATACGGCGCCGATCCCGGCGCCCTGGATCCGCAGTCCGGCGAAACCGCGCTCACATATGCGCGAAAAAAAAGCGGCGACCCGCAGCTGGAAGCGCTGCTCGAATTCTACGCTTTCGAGTAACCCGTCAGTCGAACAACGCGGCGGAGGCGCCCCGGGCGCAATCTGCGGGCAGCGTGCCGTCCAGCATCGTCAGGGAGCGGTCCGCCTTGAAGCAGAGCAAATAACACACGGCGCTCAGCGAATCGTACCGCGCGGCCAAATGCAGCGCGCTCCGGTCCTCCGGCATCTGGCAATGCCCGCCGGTCAAATCCGGCCGGGCTCCGTACTTGAGCAGCAGCAGCACAACCGCGCCGTATCCGTGTTGCGCGGCCACGCGCAGCGCGATGCCGTTCCCCTGGTCGGGGTCGGCGCCGGCTTCCAGCAGCAGGCGGACCGCGGCGGCATTGCCGGAGTCCGCCGCTTCTTCGAGCAGCGTGTGCTTGCCGCACGACCCGCCCCGCCAATCGGTGCGAAGCCCCTGGGCGAGGAGAAAACTCACGAACGACAGCCCGTCGGGACGCCGCAGCAGGTCCCTGAACAAGGTGGGCGACGGCCAGCGTTTGAGGTCCGCGCCCGCCGCGATGGCCTGCTCCAGTCGCGTCCTGTCGCCCTGTTCCAGGCTCCAGACCATCAACCGGTCGGGGTCGGAGGGAATGACCGGCGCAACCGCAGTCCGCGTCTCCGACTCGATCACCGCGGCCAGCCGGTACAGCTTGTGCTGCCGCGCGTGCTCCGCGGCCGTTTGCTTGCTGAAAGCGCGGCGGCCGGGATCGGCGCCGGCCGCCAGCAGCAGCGCCGCCACTTGTTCCGCGCGGGATTCGCCGGCGATGGAGACGGCCACATACAGCGGCGTACTGCCATGACCATCGATGCCGTCGAGCCGGAACTTGCCGGTATTCACGATCAGCCGGACTTTTTCCGCGTCCCCGCTCCTCACGGCCCGGTGCAGCGCATTTTCGCCGCCAAACCGGCAGGAGGCGCCGGCGTCGAGCAGCAGCCTGACGCTCTCCGCCTCGCCGAACGCCTGAAGCGCCCCCCGCAGCGGCGTCCCCCCGTCCAGCGCCGCGCGGTCGGCGGCGGCGCCGTGGGCCAAAAGCAGTTTCACCGTTTCGGCGCTGCCGTAAGCGGCCGCGAAATGCAACGGGGTTTCGCCGGCCGCATTGAGCGCGTCGGGCGCCGCGCCGGCCTCCAGCAGCGCGCGCGCGATGGCGGCTTTTTCGGGGAACAACGCGGCGATATGCAGCGGCGTATTGCCGGCCAGGTCCACCGAATCGACCCGCGCGCCCGCCTCGATCAGCCGGGCGATATCCGCCGGTTCGCTCCGGGAAAACAGGCAGAGCCGGTGCAGCGGGTTGCCGCCGTCCGCTCCGGGGGCATCGGCCGCGCCCTGTTCGATGATGGTTTGCACATACTCTTCGACGCGCAGACGCGGATCG
>JAVBSD010000475.1:0-4320 GCA_031547325.1 Victivallaceae bacterium
GGACTTCGGCGAGGTCGGCGAGGTCGGCGCGGCCGGTCAGGCGGGCATTTTCCGTGAGCAGTTGCGCCGAATCGTTGAGGATGCCCCTGGCTTCTTCGTATTTGCCGTCGTCGGCGGCGGCAATGGCGGCGTTGCTCATCAGGGTGCTTTGCTGGACCACGGCGTCGGCCCGGACGTCCAGATTGAGGTTGGAATCGACCTCCCTGCGGTTGCCGGAGAAGGTCAGCTCCAGGGTGTCGCCGGCGCTCAGCCGTTGTCCGTCGGCGGCGTCTTCGTAGGTGATCGCGACGGCGGCGGCGGGCAGGACGGCTTCCGGCTGCGCCGCCGGCAGTCCGAGCTGCAGGATCAGGACTTTGCGATGGCCGGCATAGAGCTGATTGAAGTCGATTTCGACGTTCTGGCCGGAAATCCGGGCGGTGTGGCCGAGGATGCCTTTGGGGACGACGCCGGCGGGGCAGACGACTTTCACGGTGACGGTTTTGGCGGCGACCGCCAGGGTGCTTTCGAGTTCCTGTTCGAAGATCCGCGACAGGTCGATGCCGTTGCGGGCGAAATAGAAGTTGCCGTCGGAGTTCTGGGCCAGCGCGGTCATCAGATTTTCGTTGTAATCGCTGCCGACGCCGACGGTGCTCACCGAAATCGAACGGCGGATCAGGGCGCTGCCGAAGCGGCCCAATTCTTCCGGCGTGGACGGGCCGACGTTGGCCTGGCCGTCGGAGAGCAGAATCAGGCGGTTGACGAAATCTCCGTCGCCGGAGCGGGCCAGTTCATCGGCCGCCCGGGCGACGCCGGCGTACAGCGCGGTATTGCCGCCGGATTCGATGGCGTTGATCCGGTCGATGATGCGGCGGCGATTGGCGTCGGTCACCGGCGTCGGGGAGATCAGCAGTTCGACGTCGCTGTCGTAGGCGACCAGGGTGAAGAGGTCTTCGGAGCCCAGCATGTTCACCGCGTTGACGGCGGCGGCGCGGGCGTTGGCGATTTTATCGCCGTGCATCGAACCGGAGCGGTCGAGCGCCACCGCCAGGTTCACCCGGGGGCGGTGGACCTGCCGTTCCGGCCGCTCCGGCGCTTCGATGATGATTCGGACCAGCGCGTCCTGTTCCACTCCGGCCAGGAGGACCGGATTTTCCGCTTCGACTTTGACGGTGACCGCCGCCGCCGGCGGTCCGGCCAGTGCGATTCCCGTTGCCAGCACTCCCAACAACATTTGTTTGAACATGATTCAGCTCCTTTCCTGAAACATAATGTATCCCCAGTCAGGCGGCAAGTTGTCAAGCCAATGCAAAAAGAATGTCAGAACATTGTCAAAAAAAAGTTGATTTGCATTTTGGCGCGATCGGGTATACACTATGCGATATGAAAAAAAGATCTTGGTGGAGGCGGATTCTGTTGATATTCTGCTGTGTCGTCGCGGCGCTGGCGCTGCTGGCCGGGATCGCCGGCGGCTGTGTGGCTACCCGCATGGGGGAGGGGCCGACCCTGGCGGAACGGGCGTATTTCGCAACGCTGCCCAATTACGCCGACGGCGTCTTCGTCAACCGCGAACCCCAGCCGGTACAGCCGGTCGAGCGCGCCCGCCGGGGGTATCTGGGCTTTCTGAGAATGCTCGGCCGCAGCGACAACGCGCCGGATTTCGAGCTGCCGGCGGTCGAATTGACCCGCGACGCCTTCCCGGCGGAGGCGGAGGAGTTCGCGGTGTACTGGCTGGGGCATTCGACGTTGATTTTCGAGCTCGGCGGGGTGCGGTTCATGACCGATCCGGTCTTCGGCAACGCATCGCCGGTGCCGGGGTTCCTGTCGCGTTACCGCGAACCGCCGCTGGCGCGGCGGGAGCTGCCGGAAATCGACTTCGTGATCCTCACCCACGACCACTACGACCATCTGGAATACGCCACCATCGCCGATTGGGCGTCGGCCGGGTTCGACTTCATCACGCCGCTGGGCGTCGGCGCGCGGCTGCGCGGCTGGGGCGTCGCGCCGGAGCGCATCCACGAGCTCAACTGGGATGAATCGATCGAACTCGCCGGGATCGAGGTCACGGCGGTGACTTCGCGGCATTTTTCGGGGCGTTCGACCGGCGACCGCAATCAGACCTTGTGGGCGGCCTTCGTCATCGCGGGGGGCGGGCGGCGGATTTTCTTTTCCGGGGACGGCGGCTACGGCGGCCACTTCCGGGAGATCGGCGAAGGTCACGGGCCTTTCGACCTGGTATGCATGGAGATCGACGCCTGGAACGAAAACTGGCCCAATACCCACATCTTCCCCGATCAGGCGGTTCTGGCTCACCGCGAGCTCGGCGGCGCGGTGATGCTGCCGATGCACTGGGGCGTTTTCGACATGGCGATGCACCCGTGGGATGAATCGATCCGGATGGTTGCCGCCCTTGCCGACGCCGCGGGCGTCGAGTTGGTCACGCCGAAAATGGGCGAAAAGTGGACGCCCGGCGACCGCCCCGAACGTTGGTGGGAAAATAAACAATAAAAGAAGGGGTGTCCAACCCTTTTTTCCCTTCTATTCCCTTTGCCGGCGGTATTCGCCTACGGTCATGCCGGCGTGGCGTTTGAAGTTGCGCATCAGGTGGAATTCGTCGCAGAAGCCGCATTCGGCGGCGACGCTTTTGGTGGGCAGTCCCCGGTTCAGCAGGGCCGCCGCCAGCTCCAGGCGCATCCGGTTGACGGCTGCCATCGGCGTTTCGCCGTGGTCGCGGGCGTAACGGTGGCTCAGGGTGGAGCGGCTGACGTGGAGCCGCGCCGCCAGGGAATCGATGGAAAAATCCGCGGCCGGATCGCGTTCGAACAACCGGATCAGCTTTTCCGCCAGCGACGGCGGCGGAGAAGGGGGTGAAGCGTTGAGAATGAGGTCGAGCATCGCCAGCAATTCGGCGTTGGCGGCCAGGAAGCGGCCGGCGCCCAGGGGCGCCGCTTCGGCGAGCGCGTGCATATGCCGGCCCAGGAGTCCTTCCGGGTCGGGCAGCCGGCGGTGGCCGCCGCGGCAGAGCTCCCGGAGCGGCCGGTCATAGCGGCCGGCGGTGAAGATGACGTAATCGGAACGGCACTCCTCTTCGCCGCAGGCGCGGTAATCCTCATAGGTCAGCGTCCCCGGCGCGTTGAGGCAGGCTTCCCGCGCGGCGAGCGGCCGCCAGGGGCCGGAATCGCCGACGCGCAGCGTCACTCCGGCGCACCGCAAGGGGTAGCTCAGCACCCAGAACTTCAACTGGTGGCGGGTGATGACGCCTGGCGGGCGGAAGCGGTAATGGCGGGCGCCCATCACCTCGGGCAATTCCCGTTGCCACGGGGTTTCGCGGAAGATGAATTCGGAGGCCATCGCGGATTTTCCTTTTTGCCATACAGTACATATTGATTGCCGGATTTTCAATGGGAAAATGCGCTTTTCCGATTATATTCACCGGCAACCAAGCGAAAGGGAATACGATGATGACGCCGCGGCTCGACCCGATCATGCCTTTTGAATTCTCCGCCGGCGACCCGGAGGAGATGGTCGCCGCCATGCTCCGGATCCGCCGCGATTACGGCATCCGGCGCTTCGCCTTTACCGGTCCCGGCATCGGGGTGCGGATCGCCGGGTATCCCTCCGACGACGCCTACCGGGAGATCGCCGCCGACATCCTTCTGGCGCGGGAGGCCGCCCGGAACGACGGCATTGAAATCGGCTGGTGGTGCGCGCCGACCCTGAAAGCCGGCAATTCGCCTTATCAGCACCTGGTCGACATCGGCGGCGGAGCGTCGCCGATCAGTTCCTGTCCGCTCGATCCCGGCTTCGCCGGCGACCTGGCGCGGCGGGTGGCGCTGGTGGCGGACCGTGCCAGGCCGTTCATGAGTCTCTTAGAAGACGACTTTCAGTTGAGCAACCATCCGGGTTTTGTTTTGGGCTGCGCCTGCCCGCTGCACCTGGCGCGCTTCGCCCTTCTGGCCGGCCGGGAATATTCCCGTGAAGAACTGCAAACCGCCTTTTCCGACCCGGAACGCTTCAATCCCGAATTGCGGCGGCTGTGGGCCGGGATGGCCCGCGAAACCATGACCGGCCTGGCCGGCCGGATTCGCGCCGCGGTCGACCGGGTCGCCCCGAAAACCCGCCTCTGCCTGTGCCAGCCGGGCGGGGCCGACTGGGACGGCGACCTGACCGGGGCGGTGGCACGGGCCTTCGCCGGGCCGGACACCCGGCCGGCGGTGCGGATTTTCGGCGCGCAGTACTCCTCGCCGGACGCGGGGAGGGCGATTCCGGGAGTGCTCGGGCACACGCTTTACTCGGCGCGGCATCTGCCGGCTGATTTCGAACTTTTCCACGAAACCGACACCT
>JAVBSD010000062.1:0-5900 GCA_031547325.1 Victivallaceae bacterium
CGATCAACCGTCCTCCGTTCCGCGTCCATACTTTCGCCGGCAAGCCGGGGACGACCCGCAGATCGCCGTCGGAACTCACGGCATCTTCGAGGTACGGCTCCAGGCGGGCAATTTCCTGCTGGGTGGAATTCAGCACGGCATAATATTCCGCGTCGAAGCTGTCCGCTCCGGGGTAAAAAGCCGCGCCTTTGGCGCCGCAGGCAAACGCCGCCAGCAGATTCATCCGCAGTTGCGCCGGAGTCAGCATGATCCGGGGCAGATAGACCACATCGTTCGGACACAGGTGCGGCAGGACCGGCTTGCGCAACTCGCGGCAGGTCACGTCGATTTTATTGAAAAATGCGGCCCCGGAATAATAAATCATCGGCATATGCGCATCGACGAACGGCTCGAACAATCGCACGTCGTGGCCGACCTTCAGCGTATATTCCGGATCGAAAACATAATTGGCGCACAGGTAAATTTTGATCTCCGGATCAATCCTCCGAATGAAAATCGTCAACTGTTCCAGCAGCGCGGCATTCTGAACGCAGAGAAATTCCGCCCATTTTTCCGGAAACGCATTCAGAATTTCCGATCCCCGCATGCCGGCGGCCTCCACCGAAGCGAAGCGCTCGAACGCGGCAATGCATTCCGGGCAGAAGCATTGAAACCCGGAGCGTTCCACTTCGTAATCCGGCAACGCGTACCGGATCTGTTTTTCCTTGAAAAGCCGCTGCTGCTCCGCCAGCCGGTCGTTCAACAGGTCGGCTCCGTGCGCTCCCAGAAATTCCGGACACCCGAAGCCGTCCAGGAACTGGCCGTCCGCTCCGATCCGCCGGGGGACTTCCGAATATCCCGGCCAATACAGATGAAAATTGGCGTGATAGCCCTGAAAATCACCCACCGTTTCAGGGCCGGGGAATTGCCCGGTGCTGACGCCAAGCCGCTCCAGCACCCGCCGCAACGGTTCCGCCACCGCCGCGTCGTCATCCGGATGAATCATCAGATGCCCGCCCGTCTGCGGCTCCGTCAACGAACCGCCGAAGAAGAGCGACAACTGGAAATTTTCCGGCAATGCCCCATATTCGAGCGGCGGCAAAACCCGCAGCTCAAGCTCCTGAATTTCCCCCGCGACGCCGTCGCAATCCACCCGCCACGCCGCCGAATAGCTCCCCGGCGCCACCTCCGCGTCGGGTTCGACATAGATCATGTGGTTGATGGTGGGCATCAGCGAGCCGCCCAATTGTTCCGGGTGGTCCAACGCAATGCGATAACGCCGGGAACCGTCGGCAAGCTCCTCGCTGCTCATCGCCGGTTGATCCGGATAAAGCCGGTTGATCCAGGTCTGCCCCCGGCCGATCACGGCAATTCCCGGCGGCAAGTCCAATACCAATTGCACGGATTCCGGGCGCGCGCCTTCGGCGACATAAAAAAACAGCCAATGGGTCGGGATGCCGTTCACCAGATAACTGATCCGGTCGCGTCCGTGGTTGGCCGGGTACAGCACGCTTCTCAGCGGTTGCTCGGGCCGGATGTCGGTCCGGACGAAATCACTGATTTTCACCCGGGCGATCACGGCGTCCGCGGTGAAGTAATGCTCGACGGCGTGTGCCAGAATATGGGAATTCCCGAGGTAACAATCCTGCACCCGGTCCGCCACTTGAAACGCCGTCTCCAAACTTCCGCGCAAAAAACCGTCCACATACAATGCCAAACCGCGGGCGGAGTCCCAGGTGACGGTCAATCGGTGCATGCGGCCGTCTTTCAGGTCGTCCGCGCTGTTTTCCGCGGAGCAGCGCAGGATGGTCCCGTCGGCGTCGATCACGATGAACCGCAGCACACTCCCCTCCCGCTGCAAGTGGAATGTCCCCGGCGTTCCCCACAAGACCCCGGCGTCGGTGCAGAACAACACATTCTGCCCCGAAGCGGACTCGCCCCAATTCACGCGGACATCCATTTCCAGCGTCCCGGCATTCCACCTGGTGAAAGGAGCCAGATTGCCGGGAATCCGGCAGAAATCAACTCCCGGCGCGGCGTTGCCGCCGCACAACAGCCCTTCCGGGGTCGCGGCCTCGCGGAGCCATGCCACTTCCGCGGGAATGGAACCCGGAGCCCGGAAATCCAGCTCGATTTCCGTTTGCCCGGCCGCCGCGAAACCGGTCAGAAACAGTAACGGCAATATCATTCGCCCCGGTTTCATCAGGTTACCAGTTCCTGAAATTTTCATGACTCAATTCGTTGCCGGACGCGCCGGCGACATGGCCGTCCAGATAGCCCCAGTTGTTTCTTTTGCCGTGCCGCGCGGTGGCCAGCGGCGAATTGGCGAATTCATCTTTGCAAATATACCGGGACGATATCGTGGAGTAGCCGGTTCCGTTGTCGGAAAACAACACCGTCGTCGACGGCGACGGAATGCTGTCCGGCATACGGTGTATCGTCTCGGCATTGTGAGCGTGATTGAGCTCCAGCGCCCCCGACTTGTAAATCGTTTCAGTATTGCTCGGACAGAGCAGCGCCGTCACGGCTTCCTGAGTGGCAAAATAACCGTCCCGGTACAATTCATACCCCCACGTCCAGTTGTTCATGTCATACGAAAGATTGTATTGCCAATCGTTGGCGTAAAAATGATTCTGCAACACGAGCTGCTTCAGGTTGTTGATGCACTTCGTCGCCTGCGCCGCCGCCCGGGCTTTGGAGAGCGCCGGCAGCAGCATGCTGGCGAGGATGGCGATGATCGCGATCACGACAAGGAGCTCAATCAGGGTGAATTTTTTCGCTCTTTTCATCTTCTTGCTTCCTCTCGATTGACTGGTTTGGGAGCGGTGCCTTCTTTGTTAATATATATTACTATGCTGATATTATAGTATATTATCGTAGCAAAGTCAACCCTCCCAAGCAAAAAAAATAAAAAAAAAATCTCCGCCGGGCGGAAACTCAGACCAGCTCCCCGGAACAAGTTCTGGACAAAACCGGCTCCCGGGAGCCATTGCGGCGCTCGGCGATGATGTCGACCGCGGCGCGTCCCATCGCTTTTTCCCCCAGCAGAATCCCGGCGCAGCGCGGCCGGGCCGCGGTAAAGAAGACGAACGGGCGCAGCCGGGAGCGGTCATTCTCCGGAATCGCTTCGTAATACTGCAAATCGATTTCCGAAATCAATACCACGGCCCAGGACTCCTGCTTCGCCTGAAGGCCGCGGCAAAAATCCTGAAAGGGTTTGTGGCGTTTGTCGGAGTAGTCGAAAAAGAGGGTCGGTTCATAGTCCAATCCCGCCGTCAAACCCGCCAGACGGTTGCGGTCGGTGCTGTATTGGGCATATTGACGCTGAAAACAGCAGGCGCAATGCTGGAAACCCATCCGGCGCAGAGAATCCCCGAGCTTTCGCCCGGCCTCCCAATCGTCATATCCGGAAAAGTCAAACCCGGGAGCCTCCACTTCCGGCCGGTGGTCGAGAAAGACCAGGGGATATCCGGCCGGACGGATGGATTTGAGCAAATTCAATTGCCGGGAATCCAGAATCGACCAGATGATGCATCCGGCGGAATCCCGCTCGGAAAACAGTTCCCGCAATTGCTTGAGCTGTTGGACTTTGCTGCCGCGGCTGGACAGGAATTCAAGTCGCAGGCCCAACTCCCCCAGGGCGGAATGAATATTCAGAAACAATTCGCCGCTGAATGCTTTTTCGCTCGCAATGTCATAAATCAATCCGACCCGCGACCCGCGGACCGCATCGTGACATACCGGCAGCGAAGGGGCCACGAAGGTTCCCCGGCCCCGAATCCGGGTCAGGTACCCCTCCTTGGTCAATTGCGCAAGGGCTTTGCGCAAGGTGATATGATTGATTTCCAAAGACTTTGCCAACACCATATCCGTCGGCAGCCGGTCTTCGCATTGCCAGTTTCCGGACCGGATATGCTGCAATAGCTGCTTATAGGCCTGCAGATAAAGAGGTTCCGGGGAAACCTCCAGCCGGCGCAGAAAATCCGTGTTGTTCATTTAGCTCCTGCCCTATATATTCAAATCACAATATATCAATATATACTTTTGACTGGAAAAGTCAATTTGAAAATGAGAAAATTCTATCAAGCAGGGGGCGTCGGCGTCATTCAGTGCCAGCGTGGCCAGTTATTGCGCCAGCAGAAAATAGAAGAAAATGTCTTTGATGGGTGAGGGGCGCGTCCGAGAGTTTCGCCCGCTGAGGCGGGCGATCAACTTATGCAGTGCCCAGGGCTTTGCGACGGCCCCTTTTTTGGGGGGCTAGCGGTTGAAGCGGAGGTTGCGGAATTCGAGCGCGGTCGCCGGATCGCCGTCCAGGACCCAGATCAGCAGCCGGACCTTGGCCGCGCCGGGCCAGTACCGCGACGCGTCGACGGTGCCGGGGACGGAATAATCTTGGACCGTCGCCGTGATCTGCCGCCATTCCGCCGTCGCCGTCTGCGCGCCGCCGCCGGCGTACCAGAAGGAGGTCCCGGTGAAATGCTCCCGCACCCGGCTGCCGGCGGGACGGGTCACCCGCGTGCCGTCCGCGACCCGGAGCGTCCAGCTCCCGTCGGATTGGCGCGCGATGGCGCTCACTCCGGCGGCGTAGCTCAGGTTGCGGTTCGGCAGGTCGGTCGCGTCGGGTTCGGCGTCGAAGGCGATGAAGTAGTTGCCGCCCTCCTGCCACTTCGAGGCTTCGGCGAGGCGTATTTCCCTCGCCCCCGGCGTCAGGTCGGCGGCCAGCGTGGTTTCGCTGCCGGGGACGAACAGCACATGCTGCGGCAGGATCGCGCCGCCGTTGGCGTCGAGCATGGCCAGCCCGAAGAAAAACTTGATTTCGCGGGCCGGCCCGACGACCCGGAATTCGCCGCTGAGCCAGCCGGCGCCGCCGTCGACGTTGAGCGCATCCTGCGACTGAAGGCGTCCGTTGCCGGAAAAAGCCAGGGCGCCGTCGAGCTTTTTGAGCACGGTATTTTCCACGATCCACTCCGCCGGGCGCGTCGGCGCCAGCATGGCGGCGGCCCGGACCTCCGCTCCGGTGACACCGGCGACGGCGAAGGGCAGGTAGTATTCCCGCTGCAGAAAGGAATCGCCGGCGATGGGGGCCAGGGTCGAATTGCCCGGCGTTCCCGCCCGGCGTTCCCGCGCCAGATTGAAGCGCCAGCCGCCCTCGGCGAAGCCGCCGAAATCGGCGGCGTCCAGCGCCATCTCCACCTGCCAGCGGTCGGCGAGGACGGCGACCTTGTACTCGCAGTTGAGCCGCCACTCTTCCTTCAGGCGCGGCTGCCGCCAGTCGCGGTACAGCAACCGGGTCGGGCGCGAACCGTAGAAGATCAACGTGCCGGCCGGATTGAAGGCGAGTTGGCAGGCGTAGCGCTCGCCCTGGACCAGAAAGAGCTCCAGCAGATCGTCGTTGGTGAAGGCCTTGGGGTGGTCGGAGGGGTTGCCCGGCTTGACGGTCATCCGGAGTTGCTCCGGGGACGGCTCCTCGGCCTCCAGCGCCAGATACAACCGGCCGTCGGCGTAAAAGGCGCGGATGCGCGCGTCGCATTCGGCGCGTCCGCCGCGTCCCAGCACGCTCATGCCCTGGAGGGAGGCCGCCTGCTGCCACACCGCTTCGTCGAGTTGGCCGTCGACGGCGATCCGGGGCGATCCGGAGAGGTCGGGGATCATCCAGGGGCCGGAGGCGAGGGCGGCGAACGGGAGGAGAAGGGCGAAAAGGATTTTCGGCATATCAGTATCTTTCCAGGTTGACGCCGAAGATGGCGATGGGCATCGGCGAATCGGCCGCTTCCAGCCGCAGCGACGCCAACGGAACCTCCGGGCGCGGGTTGCGCCAGCGCCAGGCGACGATCCGCGCCATGGTCCCGTCCGCGGCGTGGCCGTCCCAGATCACCGGGGCCAGCGACGCCCCGGCGGGTTCGTTCCAGTCGGTGATTTCG
>JAVBSD010000247.1:0-3571 GCA_031547325.1 Victivallaceae bacterium
TCGGCAAAATAACATGCCACAAGAAAGGCCTCTTGAAACTTTTGAAATCCGAAAAAACAGAGGAAATTACGAAAAATGCAGTTACCTCATTGAAATATAAATATTTAGCATTGTCATAAAATGAAAATTTTTGACAGAAACGTATGATTTCAAAGGAGTTTTTATGAATCAGGAACTGCCGATTTTTTCCCAGGCCTCGGCCAGCCGGGTGGAGAGTTATCCCTTTCACTCCCACCCGGGGACCGAACTGATTACCATGCGCCGGGGCGAGTGTTCGGTGACGGCGCACGGGACCGAATTCCTGCTGACGCCGGGGCAGCTCCTGGTGGTCGCTCCGGAGGCCCGCCACAACCATCAGGCGGTTGCGCCGGAAACGGAGGCCATTTTCATCGTTTTCATCGGCAACCCCCGGCTTTTCAATCCGGCGACCCGGACCATCGGCATCGGCGAGGATTACTGGAGTTCACATCTTTTCGAAGACATCATCCGCCTGAGCGAAACGCGGATGTACGACCTCTGCGACGGGCTGGTGCTGAGCCTGCTGAAGCATTTGAAGTCGCTCGAAACCCGCCTGCTGGGCAATGAAGGTCTGCATCCCGGCCTCAAGCGGGCGATCGGGTACATCGAACAGAACTACGCCCGGCCGCTTGAGGCGGTCGAGATTGCGCGCACCGCCGGGGTCAGTCCCAGCCACCTGCGGGCGCTGTTCAGCGCCCACTGCGGACAGTCGGTCAATCAGTATCTGCAGAATTTCCGCATGGCCCGGAGCCGGGAGCTGCTGCGTCACCGTCACCTGACCGTGGCCGAAATCGGCGCCCGCTGCGGCTATCCGGACCCCTGTTATTTTTCGCGGCTGTTCCGCAAGATCCACCAGTGTTCGCCGCACGAATACCAGGAGGTCGCCGAGACCCGGTCCAGTGAACGGCACCTGCGGTTTTGAACTTTTCGGCGTTTTGTCCAAGTTTTCAGTGCGTTTGTCCAAGCCGGAGACTTGATTTTTGCCCGATCATTGGCTATACTTTTGAGACAGACAGGAGGTCGAATGATGAAACGGTTGGGTTTGGCGCTGTGCCTGGGCATGGCCTGGTTGGGGTTGGCGGCGGGGTTGGACGACTATGTCATCGTGCTGCCGGAGGAGGCGATTCCGGCGGAGGTCACCGCGGCCGGCGAGCTGGCCGATCACCTGGAATTGCTTTACGGAGTCCGGGTTCCGGTGGTGGCCGGGACGGCGGTTCCGGCGGGCAAGGCGGTGATGGCGGTCGGCTTCGGCGCTCACCTGCCGGAGGCGCTGCGGGCGCTCGATACCGGCGGTTTCGGCGAAGAGGAGCTGTTGATCGCTTCGCCGGACGGCGCCGATCTGCTGCTGGCGGGGGGGCGGCCGCGCGGCGCGTTGTACGCGGTCTATGAATATCTGGAGATGCTCGGCGTCCGCTGGTATACCCCGACCGAAACCTTCATCCCGGAAAATGGGTCGTTCGCGCCGCCGCCGGCCGGTTATCATTACCGTTACGCTTCTCCGTTCGTTTCGCGGACTCAGGTTTCCGGGAACGGCGAAACGCCCCAGTGGTGCGCCCGCAACCGCATGAATTCCTTCCGCGAATGGGTCAATCCCGGCGAAGAATACGGCGGCGGGGTCTTCCAGGGCCCCGGCATGGAAACCTTTTTCATCTACCTCAAAAAGCCCGACATGGACCGCCATCCGGAATGGCTGGCCGAGGTCGACGGCGTCCGCGAGGCTTCGGCCGCCGGCTCCAGCTGGGGCGTCTGCCTGTCCAATGAGGCGCTGCGCGCCGAGCTGGTGAACCGCGCGTTGGCCTGGGCGCGCAAAAACCCGGCGGCGACGGCGGTGTGGCTGGCCCAGAACGACGGTTCACCCTATTGCACCTGCGCCGAGTGCCGGGAATTTTACGACGCGCACGGCGGCCAGCCTTCCAGCATGATCGTCCTCTTGCTCAACGAATTGGCCGCCAGGGTCGCCGAGGAATTTCCGGCGATGCGGGTCAAAACCCTGGCCTATTCGTGGAGCCTGACGCCGCCCGAAAACATCAAGCTGGCCGACAACGTCACGGTGATGTTCTGCGCCACCATCGATCACCGCGCCACGCTCGGGCGCGACCCGCAGGGCGATCGGGTCATCGCCAATTACCGCGACTGGCAGCGGGTCGCGGGCGACTTCGAGGTCTACCTCTACGGCTATCCGGCGAACGATTATTTTTCGCCGTCGCCGTGCCTGTACAGCCAGGCGCGCAACATCCGCTGGACCTTCGAAAACGGCATCAAAAGCCTGCATCACCAGTTCTTCGGCTTTTACAACAGCCAGGGCGGCGACCTGGTTTACCTGCGGCTGTGGCTCTACACCCGGCTGGCCTGGAATCCGAGCCTGGACCCGGAGTCG
This sequence comes from Victivallaceae bacterium, assembly GCA_031547325.1. GTDB lineage: Bacteria > Verrucomicrobiota > Lentisphaeria > Victivallales > Victivallaceae > JAVBQJ01. The sequence continues at coordinate 2,396 of JAVBSD010000247.1, forward strand.
CTGATCGAGGAATTCTGCCGCGATTATTACGGCGAAGGCGCGCCGGCGCTGCTGGAGGCGATCCGCGTCTATCATCGGCGGGTCGAATCCGGCGATCTTTCGGACTTCGACCTCGATCTGCCGTTTCTGCCGCCCTACGTCGATGTGGAGCTGGCTCAACAGCTCAGCCGCCGGCTGGAAAGCACCTGGCGGACGCTCCGGGACCCGGTGATCAAAGAGCGTTTCGCCTACGCCATGCTGCCGATGCTGTGGGCTGAATACTGGGGCAATTTCCCGACCCTGTGCCAATACGACAGGGCGTCGAAGAGCTGGGGGGTGAAGATCGCCGACCGCTCGCGCTGCGCGGAGGTCGGGCGGCTGATCCGGGAAATCATGATCGCCAACGGGATCACGGCGCTGGGCGAGCGCAAGAGCTTCAATCCGGCGCACCTGCGTCTGGACGAGCTGGCGCGGGAATATCCGGCGTATGAGCTGTCCAACGACCGTCTTTCGGTGGTGGCGGTGCCGGGGTGTTACGGAAAAATGGTTGATTTCCGGCTGCAATCCGACGGATTTTCGCCGATCAAGCCGGCCTGGGGCCATGTGATTCTGCAGTATCCGCGTTTCGGTTACTGGAGCGATTATTACAACGGATTGTTCGCCGAAAAAATGACGGTGACCGGTTCCACGCCCGCCTCGCTGGCGATGGAATGCCGCCGCGCGGACGGCGTCGCCGCCAAGAGCCTGGAGCTGGAGGGGGATGTTCTGCTTCAGCGCTGGAGTTTCACGCCCAAGGAAAGCACGGAGTGCCGGATTCGGGTCAGTCCGCTGCTCGACCTGGGGGAAACCGGCTTCGGGATTTATCCTGTGCTGCGGGTGGGGCTGAATTCGGGGGGCTGGCGTGAAACGGCGCTGGGCCGGGCGGGCTGTGTCTGGTACCAGGGGGGGGGGATCGACCTCGGAGACTTCAACGGGACGCTGGAATTGGTCTCCGAGGACGGCGGTCATACGCTGGTATTGACCATGGACCCGGGGCTGACGGGTACGCTCTCCTACATGTACGACCGCTACGACTGCAAGCCGGAAGGGACCAACCGGATTCTCGAATTGAACATCGAAACCATCGGGCGCGAAACCGCCGCCGGGACGCCGTTCGAATTCGCCATGACCATGCAAGTGGAAAAATGAAAAACGGCC
>JAVBSD010000228.1:0-11548 GCA_031547325.1 Victivallaceae bacterium
AATACCGCGCCGATCTTGCGATGTCCCAGGCCGGTCAGGTGTTCGGCGGCCAGTTGCGAACCGCTGGTGTCGTCGCCGGTGACGACGTTCAGATTCCCGCCCGGATCGGCGGCCAGGACCACCAGGGGTTTATGGAGGTGTTCGCGCAGCTCGAAAATCAGCTTTTCGTCGCCGAACGAAGACAGAAAAATCACCCCGTCCACCTGGCGCATGGTACAGTAATTGATGATATTTTCCGGCGTATTTCCGGGATTGAGCGGAATCAGCATGGCGCCGGTGTTCATCAGCGCCTCCTGCATCCCGCCGAGGATCTCCAGGGCGTAAAAGTCGTTGCGGTCGGCGCAAGCCAGCTCCATGTGCGGCGCCAATATGCCGATGCGCATGACCGAACGCAGATTGTCGATGGCGATGAAAGACCCCCTGCGCGGGTACTTCCGGACGATCCCGTCCTCGGTGAGCTGCTGAAACGCCTGGCGCACCGTGCCGCGGCTGATCCCCAGCCGCTCCGCGAATTCCTCCTCGGTCGGCAGCTTGCTGCCGTTCCGCAGCTGCCCGCGTTCCAGCATGGTCAGGATTTCCTCGCGCAACTGCACATAAATCGGCGTCGGTTTGCGGCAGTCCACTTCAAGTGCCAATGTGCTTTTCATCGAAAAAACCCTCGAAAAGGTTCATTTGTTCATAATTGTATTTTGTATATATGAATTATAGCCAAAAAAAATAAAAAGTCAATACCCGGGATCAAAAAAATCTTCAAATCATCGTGATTTCGACGGTATTCGCCTCCAGCGCCGCCCGGCGGTCGCGAAAGCCGTCGGCGGTTTTGGGGCTGCCGAGGTAACACCAGGTGGTGTCGGGCGTCAACAGGTGTTCGGGATCGGCCACCCGGCCCGAAACCGCGGTGACCGCCTGCGACAGATATTCGCCGCGGGCGGTATGCCCCTGAACATAGCAGACCCCCTGCCCGCCGAAGCCGCGAGCGGAGATGCGCACCGCTTCGAGCGCCTCTCCGGCGGGAATGAAAAAGCTGTACCAATAGCAGGCTTCGGCATCCTTCTTGAAGACGCCGGCGGCGACGCTGCGCCAGGAGCCCCGCGTTTTGATTTCAATGTCGAGCCGTTCGGCCCCGTAGGCGTCCGGCAGGAAGAACAGGCACTCCAGCCGCCCCATCCCGGCGAAACTTTCCCGATAATCGAGCAGCGCCCGGCGCCATTGGGTGAAGTGTTCTTCGAAGTGCGCGACGTCGGCAGGGCGGCGCCATGCCCGGCAATGTCCCTCGTAACGCCTTTGCAGCGCGTCGATTTCGCCGGCCAGCGCCGCGATGCTCTCATGCGGCAGACCGTGCCGCATCCGCCAGCAGGCGATCTGCCCCCGGAGCGCGAGCTGTTGCCGGGCGCATTCATTGATGATGTCGTCCAGGACGCGCCTCCCGGGTTCGCGGGCGATCCGGCCGGCATATTGCTCCAGCAGCATCGACAGCGTTTTGAGGCTCTCCAGGATCCGGTAATCCGGGCCGTCGAACCCCATCGCCCGCAGCGACAGCCCCGAAGACGGCGGCTGCCGGGTGTCGGTGACGAACTGCGCGATCCCCTGGACGAACAGCGCGTCGTCGCAGCCGAAAAGCTCCACGATCCCCCGGCGCAGCGCCTCGTCGCCGCCCTCCCCGTTCCACAGGCGGCCGGCCCCGGCGATGATCGGATAGGAGTGATGGAGAAACGACGCCGATTTCTCCCAGAGGGTCAACAGTCCGCCCAGGGGCTGTTTGCCGCGGGAGCTGCCGGTCATCGACTCGGTATTGCTCCAATGGTAATCGGTCGGGGCGATCAGAAAATCGAAGCCGAGCTCGTGGTACCGGGCCAGGCGGTCGGAGAATTCGCGGTTTTTGAAATGCCCCGCATAGCCGGTGACGTTGGCCTGGTATTGCCAGTCGACCAGGACGATGTCCCGCGGCAATTGCCGCAGCGCCTCCGGATAGTATTCGAACATGTCGTCCCACATCAGCATCCGCTTGCCCAATTCGCCGGCAACCAGGTCGTGACAGAATTGGAAGTGATCCAGGTAGAGCTGTTCCTCTCCCTCCAGCGTGGCGCATCTTTCGCGGCAGAGCGGGCAGAAGCCGATGTCCCACGCTTCGTCGCCGCCGATATGCAGATATGGCGATGGAAACATCCCTGCGGCTTCCCGCAGGTAATCCCCGAGGAAGCTCCGCACCTCCGGCAGCGAAGGGCAAAAACAATGCTGATGGCGCTGGCCGAAACGGCCGGCGAGCCCGCCGCGCAATTCCCCGTAGCCGGCGTATTCTTCCCGGCCCAGGACCAATTCCGCGTGGCCGAGAGCGGCGAAACCGGGGATGACCCCGATCCCGCGCCGGTCGGCGTAATCGACGATCCGCCCCAGCTCGGCGGCGGAATACCCCTCGCCGGCGCCGATGTCGAAGACCCGGGTCCTGACCCGCCATTCGAGGTAGAGAAACAGCGCGTTGCAGTCATTGGCCGCGATGAAATCGATGAAATCCCGGATGAATTCCCAGGGTTCCATCTGCCGCGCCAGGTCCAGTTGCACCGCCCGGATTTCGAGCATCGGGTTCATAAGTTCGTCCGTTGGTTGGTTGGATGCTTAGTGTACACCCATCCCGGCGATTTACAAATGGAATTTTGACAGTATAGTATCGTGACAGGCAAAAAGGAAATGAAAAAATGATGACCTCACGAGAGATTGTCCGGCGTTGCATCGAGTTTCGGGACCCGCCGCGCTGCGGCTGGCATTTCGCGGTGGATCCTTTGCAGGGGCGGGTGTGGGACGAAAGCGACTTCCACAGCATTTCACCCGCGTTCGATCCGCGCTTCCAGCCGGCGCCGGGGGCGACGGAATGGGTGACCGAATGGGGCGAAACCCGTTCGACCTTGCACTCCCAATTGGGCGAAGCGGTCCAATTTCCGCTGGGGGACGGCTGGCACCTCCTGAAGGAGTACCGGTTTCCCGATTTCGCCGCGCCGGAGCGCAACGCCCATCTGGCGGAGGAGGTCGCCGGAGCGCACGCCCGGGGACGCTACGTCTACGGCTGGGTGCCGGGGCTGATGCTCCAGCCCATCGATCTGCGCGGCATCGAAAACTGGTTCATGGACCATTTGCTGCATCCGGCGGAATTGGGGGAACTGCTGGACCGGATCGTGGACTTGCGCGACCGGATGATCGAACATTACGCCCGGGCCGGAGCCGACGGGGTCATCGCCTACGACGATATGGGGACCAACGCCCAGAGCTTCGTCAGTCCGGCCTGTTTCCGGGAAATCTATTTCGAGCGCTACAAGCACACCATCGATCGTTTGCATGAGCGCGGCATGCATTTTCTGCATCACTGCTGCGGCCAGGTGCGCGAATACATGGATATGTTCGTGGAAGCCGGGTGCGACGTGATCCAGCTGGATCAGCCGCGGCTGATGGGGATCGAGTGGCTGGGCGAACACTACGCCGGCAAAATCTGTTTCTGGAACTGTGTGGACATTCAGCAGACCCTCGGCACCGGGGACCTGGCGGCGATCGAAGCCGAAGCGAAGCTTCAGGTGGAAAGACTTTCCGCGGGCGGCGGCTTCATGGTCAAGGCGTATCAGCAGCCCGAGTCGATCAAAACCACGGCGGCGGAATGCGAAAGCCAGTATCGGGCCTTTCAAAAATATGGAGTTTACGTCAGATGAAGCGATTTTTTCATTTGCGCTCGGTCACGACCGGCGCGGAGTACCGCTGCGAACTGTCGCCGGATTGCCTGGAGCGCAAGTTTGAATTTGCCGGACAGGAAGTGAAGCTCGGCTACAGTTCGAGCGCCGGGCGGCTGAATCTGGCGGCGACGCTTCTGGGAGGGGAAATTCCGGGGGTGGTCGCGGGAGTGGAGCTGGTGATCCCGGAGTGGGAGGTGCGCAATTATCTCTTGCTGCCCGCCGCGGTGTACAACGCGAACCGCGCCGACATCCGCACCGAAACCTATCCGCCGCAGAACCCGGCCGGCTATGAAGAATTGCAGCCGGAGATTCACACCTCGCATCTGCCTCACTTCGAGCGGCAGGGCGGCGGGGTGATCGAACAGACCACCGGCGACGTCGCTTTTCCGGGGATCGGGTATTACGCGCCGGGGCTGAAGGAGTCGCGCTGGGTGCTGACGCCGTGCCGCAACCGTTACGGCAACTACGGCTACCGGCTGGAGGAGCGGCCCGAGGCGCGTGAATTGTCTTTGACGGTCGAGAGCCCGGTGTACCGCCGTCTGCGGCAGGCGATGTGCCGCCCGGTGCCGGCGGAAGACCTGCCGATCGACTGGAAGGCGGGGGACGCGATCACCTTCGAGCTGCGTTTTTCATGCCGCGAAGCGGGCGGGATTCCCGATCTTTTCCGCCACATGACGGATTTGCGCAACCGGGTGGAGCCGCACGGCACGCTGCCGTGCGTGCTGCCGTTGAGCCGGGCCGACCGGCTGATCAAAGAAAAATATCTGCGCTCCAACTGGGACGCGGAATCGGGCTACTTCATGGTCGCCGCCGACATCGCCGAGACCGCCATTTGCGCGCATTGGCAGTTGGGCTGGGTGGGAGGCGGCATGGCCACCTTGGCGATGCTCTTCGACGCCGACGGGCGCCTGCGGGAAAATGCGCGCCGCAATCTGGATACGGTGTTCACCCGGGGACAGGCCGCCTCCGGACTTTATTACGGCGCGGCCCGCCACGGCAAATACTGCGCCGACAGCTATTCCGAGCCGATCCCGGACGGGCGGCACCTGATCCGCAAAAACGCCGACGCGCTGGCATTTTTCATCAAGCAGTTCCTGCTCCTGGAACGCCGGGGCGAAACCGTGCCGGAGAGCTGGCGCGCTTCGGTGCGCCGCCAGGCCGACGCGCTGACCGCGATCTGGGAACGGAACCGGCAGTTCGGCCAGTGGGTGGACGTGGAAACCGGCCGCATCCTGATCGGCGGCAGCGCCTGCGCGGTGATGGCGATCGGCGCTCTGACGCTGGCATCGCAATACTACCGGGAGCCGCGTTATCTGCGGGCGGCGCGGGAAGCCGCCCGGTATTACGCCGCCGAATACCTGGAACGCGGCATTTTGAACGGCGCCCCGGGTGAAATCATGCAGGCTTGCGACAGCGAAGCGGCGTACGCCATGCTGGACAGTCTGGTGACTTTGTGGGAGGCGACCGGCGAGGCCGCCATTCTCAAATGGGCGGAGATGGCGGCGGATTACTGCGCCTCGTGGTGCGTATCCTACGATTATGAATTTCCGGCCGCGTCGCCGTTCGGGCAGCTGGAGATGAAAAGTTGCGGCACGGTCTGGGCCAATGTTCAGAACAAGCATTCCGCCCCCGGCTTCTGTACCGGGTCCGGCGAGGCGCTGCTGAAGCTCTTCCGGGCGACCGGGAAGCGGTTTTATCTGGAGCTGGCGCGGGATGTCGCCCATGCGCTGCCGCAATACGTCTCGCGCCCGGACCGGCCGATCGCCGAACTGGAGCCGGGGTGGATCAACGAACGGGTGAACCTCTCCGACTGGGAAGGTCCCGGCATGGTGGGGAATGTGTTCCGGGGGTCGTGCTGGTCGGAGGTGTCGCTGATGCTGAGCTATCAGGAGCTGCCGGGGGTTTACGCCCTGATCGACAAGCGGGAAGTCTGGTGCTTCGACCATGTGGACGCGTGGTGGGAAGGCGAAGAGCTGATCGTAAAGAATCCGACGGCGTTTCCGGCCCGGATCACGATTTTTGCGGAGACCGAAAAAGACTGCCGGATCCTGCGCTGGGGAGTGGATGCGCCGGATCGCTTTCAGGCCGCGGAATTGGCTCCGAGCGCGGAGCGGCGTTTCCGCTTCGACTAAAAGAAGATCAGGTCCTGGAGGAGCAAGCCGCCGTTTTCATGCCGGGGAATCCACAGCGCCAGCTGCATCCACTCCACCACCCCGGCTTCAAGTCGCAACAGGTCGTGTTGCGCGACACCTGCGCATAATCCGCAGTGTCGCTGATGGAACATGGCTTGCCGGTTTCCAGCATTTTCATTTCTTCGTTACTGCAACCGGCTTCATAAATTATTATAGCCAAAAAAGTCAAGAGGAGGGGCCGAACATAATCGTAATACCAATGAGCAATCTAAGGGTTAGTCACTCCGCCGCCGGTATTGTGGAGCGGGAATTTGGTTTGATGAGCTTGCCGCTACCAGAGGTAACGGCAACGAATCAAGCCGGATTCCAGCCCGCAAGACCAAGGCGGTTACAAGCCTTATGATTGCGAATTGGTATAATTTTCTTTTTTCCTCCGGCGTGATATATTATCGGACCAGGGAGCATTCTTAGAGGAGGAATCATGGACGCCAACGGTACGATGATGCAGTATTTCGAGTGGTATCTGCCGCCCGGGATGCTGTGGAAACAGTTGAAAAAAGAGGCGCCGCGGCTCGCGGAAGACGGCATCACCGGGTTGTGGCTGCCGCCGTGCTACAAGGGCGCCGGCGGTCTTCAGGACGTCGGCTACGGCGTTTACGACCTTTACGACCTGGGCGAATTCGACCAGAAGGGCACGATCCCGACCAAATACGGCACCAAGGCCGAACTCCTGGCGGCGATCCGCGCCTGTCACAAGAGCAACCTCCAGGTCTACGCCGACATCGTCCTCGACCACCGCATGGGCGCCGACGGCGCGGAAGAGACCTTCGCCCGCAGCTACAATCCCAAAAACCGCACCGAAGCGCTCGAAGCGCAGAGCCACGACATCCTCGCCCGAACCTACTTCTATTTTCCGGGCCGCAACAAAAAATACTCCGACTTCGAATGGCACTGGAACCATTTCATCGCGGTCGATTACGACGAAAAAACCGGCGCCAACGGCATCTTCAAATTCCGCGGCAAGGAGTGGGAGGAAAATGTCGACCGTGAATTCGGCAACTACACCTATCTGATGGGCGCCGACGCCGATATGAACAACCCCGAGGTCACCGCGGAATTGCTGTCCTGGGGCAAATGGTTCCTCAAGACCACCGGCGTCGACGGCTTCCGCCTCGACGCGGTCAAGCACATGGAATTTTCCTTTCACCGCGAATGGCTGGAGGCGCTGCGGCTGCAGAAGGGCAAGGAGCTCTTCACGGTCGGCGAATACTGGAGCAGCCGGCTGGAGGCGCTGGACAATTACCTCAAAACCACCGCCGGCGCGCTGTCGCTCTTCGACGTGCCGCTGCACTTCAACTTCGGCAACGCCGCCAAAGCAGGCAAAGACGGCGACCTCCGCACCATCTTCGACAACACCCTGACCAAACTGAACCCCGCCAAGGCGGTGACCTTCGTCGACAACCACGACAGCCAGCCCGGCCAGGCGCTGGAATCCTGGGTCCAGGGCTGGTTCCGCCAGCACGCCTACGCGCTGATCCTGCTGCGCCGGGAGGGGTATCCGTGCGTCTTCTACGGCGATTACTACGGCATCCCCCACAGCGACATCCCCGACATGCGCCGCCAGCTCCAGCCGCTGCTGACCGCGCGGAAATTCTACGCCTACGGCGAACAGCACGACTACCTCGACCACCCCAACCTCGCCGGCTGGACCCGCGAGGGCGACGACCTCCACCCCAACTCCGGGCTGGCCTGCGTCCTCGCCAACGCCGCCGGCGGCGCCAAACGCATGTACGTCGGCAAAAAATTCGCCGGCCGCAACTTCGTCGACCTGACCGGCAACCGCCAGGACAGCGTCACCCCCGGCGACGACGGCCAGGCTGAATTCCCCTGCAACGACGGCTCCGTTTCGGTCTGGGTGCCGCAAAGCTGAAATCCCCGAACGGGTCCATAAAAAAAGCGAAAAAAATATCTTTTCACCGCTTGAATTCCGGCGGATTTGCTTTATATTTATTATAGATATAAAAACATCTATAATTTTTTATCCAGAACCCTGAGGAGGTGCATCATGGCAGTCAAGAAAACCCAAGAACCCGAAGTCGTCAAGGACGCCGCCGCCCTGGAACGCGAGGAACTCGACGCGATCATCGCGCGGGTCCAGGCCGCGCAGAACCGCTACGCCGACTACTCTCAGGAGCAAGTCGACGCGATTTTCCGCGCCGCGGCCCTCGCCGCCACCGAGGCGCGCATTCCTCTGGCCAAGATGGCGGTCGCCGAGACCGGCATGGGCGTGGTCGAGGACAAGGTGATCAAAAACCACTTCGCCAGCGAATACGTCTACAACAAGTACAAGAACGAAAAGACCGCGGGGCAGATCGAATTCGACGACACCTCCGGCATCATCAAGATCGCCGAGCCGCTCGGCCTGATCGCCGGGATCGTGCCGACCACCAACCCGACTTCGACGGCGATCTTCAAGTCGCTTCTGGCGCTGAAGACCCGCAACGGCATCATCTTCAGCCCGCACCCGAGGGCCAAGGAAAGCACCGTCGCGGCCGCGAAGCTCGTCCTCGACGCCGCGGTCGCGGCCGGAGCTCCGCCGGACATCATCGGCTGGATCGCCGAGCCCACCGTCGCCAAGAGCCAGCACCTGATGGCGCATCCGGCGATCAGCATGATCCTGGCCACCGGCGGTCCCGGCATGGTCAAGGCGGCCTACTCCAGCGGCATCCCGGCGCTCGGCGTCGGTCCCGGCAACACTCCGGCGATCTTCGACGAAACCTGCGACCTCCGCATGGCGGTCAGCTCGGTGCTGCAGAGCAAGACCTTCGACAACGGCATGATCTGCGCCTCCGAGCAGTCGGTGGTGGTGGTCAAGGCCATCTACAATGAGGTCAAGGCCGAATTCATCAAGCGCGGCGCCTACATCCTGAACGCCAGGGAAGCCGAGCAGGTCGCCAAGGTCATCGTCGTCGACGGCAAGCTCAACGCCGCCATCGTCGGCCAGACCGCGGTCACCATCGCCAAGCTCGCCGGTCTCACCGTCCCCGACTACACCAAAGTCCTGATCGGCGAAACCAACGGCGTCGGCAAGGATTACCCGTTCAGCGTCGAAAAGCTCTCTCCGGTCCTGGCGATGTACCGCGCCGACGACTTCGACGCCGCCCTGGCGCGGGCGCAGCAGCTGCTCGACTTCGGCGGCCTCGGCCACACCAGCGTGCTGTACACCAATCCCCGGAACCACGACCGGATCGCCCGTTTCGGCAACGACATGAAAACCTGCCGCACGCTGATCAACATGCCGGCGAGCCAGGGCGCCATCGGCGACGTCTTCAACTTCAAGCTCGATCCGTCGCTGACCCTGGGCTGCGGCAGCTGGGGCGGCAACTCGGTCAGCCAGAACGTCGGGCCGAAGCACCTGCTGAACATCAAAACCACCGCCGAACGGAGAGAAAATATGTTGTGGTTCCGCGTTCCGGAAAAAATCTACTTCAAGTTCGGCTGCCTGGTCGAGGCGCTGCGCGACCTCGCCGACGACGAGCGCAAGCGCGCCTTCATCGTCACCGACCGCTTCCTCTTCAATTCGGGGGTGATCAGCGACCTGGTCGAATCGCTCAAGGAGATGAACTTCAAGTTCGAAATTTTCTCCGACGTCGAACCCGACCCGACGCTGGCGACGGCGCGCAAGGGCGTCGAGCGCATGAACTCCTTCAAGCCCGACACCATCATCGCTTTCGGCGGCGGCTCGCCGATGGACGCGGCCAAGATCATGTGGCTGCTGTACGAGCACCCCGAGGTGGAATTCGACGACATCGCGATGCGTTTCATGGACATCCGCAAGCGGGTCTACAAGTTCCCGAAACTCGGCACCAAAGCGACGCTGGTGGCGATTCCGACCACCTCCGGCACCGGTTCGGAGGTCACGCCCTTCGCGGTGATCACCGACGAAAAGACCGGCAACAAGTATCCGCTGGCCGACTACCAGATGACCCCGGACATGGCGATCGTCGACACCAAGCTGGTGATGCAGATGCCCAAGTCGCTGACCGCCTATTCGGGGCTGGACGCGCTGGTGCACGCCATCGAGGCGCGGGTTTCGATCATGGCCAGCGAATACACCAACGCGTTGGCCCGCGAAGCGGCGCGGCTGGTCTTCAAGTACCTGCCGACGGCCTACAACAACCCGGAGGACGAGGTGGCGCGCGAAAAGATCCACCACGCCTCGACCATCGCCGGCATGGCCTTCGCCAACGCCTTCCTGGGGCTGTGCCACTCGATGGCGCACAAGCTCGGCGCGGAGTTCCATATTCCGCACGGACTGGCCAACGCGCTGCTGATCAACCAGGTGATCTTCTTCAACGGCACCAGCAAGCCGACGCGCCAGGGGACCTTTTCGCAGTACAAGTGCCCGGAGGCCAAGGAACGTTACGCCATGCTGGCCGACTTCCTGCGCCTGACCGACGACAAGATGACGCCGGAGGCCAAGGCCGCGACGCTGATCACCGAGATCAACAAGCTCAAGAAAGAGCTGAACGTCCCGATGTCGATCCAGGAGCTGGGCATTCCGGAAAAGGATTTCCTGGCCAAGGTCGACATGCTGTCGGAAAAGGCGTTCGACGATCAGTGCACCGGCGCCAATCCGCGCTACCCCTTGATCTCCGAGATCAAGGATCTCTATCTCAAGGCCTACTACGGCAAATAATTCACGCCACCCCAACCGCCGCCCCCTCTTCCAGGGGCGGCTTTTTTTTGACCGTGCGCCTTGAAAATTCATCAAACCGGCCTACATTGTTTCCATGACAAACAAACAGAGGAGTCGATTCATGTCGAAAACCATCTTCGCCGTTCCGCTGACCTTCATGCTTCTGGCGCTGCTGGCCGGGTGCGCCACCTCGCCGTCGCTGGCCGAACGCTGTTCGGCGCAGGGCGCGGACCGGCGCATCGTCGAACTGGCCGAACGCCTGGAGGCGCAGGAAGCCGGACTGAAGCTCTCCGCCGAACAATGCGAAGTCGTCACCGCCCTCAACGAAGGAATCCTCCACGCCGCCGGCGACCGCCTCGAAGCGGAAATGCTCTACGATCTGGGCCAGATGGACCTGGTGACCATCGCCGAAATCCGCGACCTGGAATTGGAGCTGGAGCTCCGGAAACTGGAATATCTCCAGGGCCGGACCCATCTCCGCCCCCGGATTCAACTCGCTCTCGCCGCCGAGATCGCCTCGGTGCGCCTCGCGCGCCTCGCCGTCCTGAACGACATCCGCGAATACCGGCAGATCATGCACGACGCCGGCGTGCTGCCGCTCTCGGAGGTTCTGGAGACCCGGATCCTGATCGTCTCGCATGAGCTCGAAGACCTCTCCGGCCCCGAACGCGGCGCGGCCCTGGCCGAACTCCGGCAAATGCTGACGATGCGCCAGGACCTGCTGAACGAAGAATACCAGGCCGGCGTCTACGGGCTGCTCCACCTGCTGGAATTCCGCGCCGAAGCCATCGCCATCGAAATGCGTTTCGCCCCTCCGGCCGACCGGCCGGCGCTCGCCGCCGAGCTGCGCGGCAACCTGATCGAACAATTGGCCATCTGCGAAACGGAAGACCTGTCCGGCGCCTGCGAACTCGCCGAAGTCGACATCCTCCGCGCCAAACTGGCCTCCCTGGCGGAAAACTAAGACTGGGCGATCAGCCGGTAATAGCCGGCCAGGTGGCGGC
>JAVBSD010000476.1:0-4265 GCA_031547325.1 Victivallaceae bacterium
AACCGCCTTGCCCGGCACCGACACCACCTTGGGCAGGTACCCGTGTTTCTTTTCGAAGGCCGCGACCGCTTCCGCCGTCGGATCGTCGGTGATCAACGCGAAGCTCTTGGCGTAGACCACATGGTCCGGGGTCAGCGGCCCGGCGGCGGCGGCGAAGGGCGGCAGCGACACCACCGTGGCCGGACCGTCGGAACCGCCCAAGAGCGTGCGCAGCTCCGGAGCGTGCTCGAAAACATAATCATCGTCCAGTTTGCCGGTCGTCAGCGCGGTGGGAATTCCGGCGGCGGCATAGGCCTGCGCCAGGGTGTTCATGACCTTGCCGTAGAGGGCGTCGATCTCGGCGGCGGTGTCGGCGGCGACGAAAACCCCGTGATTTTCCAGGAAAACCAGCGCCGGGCTCTTGCCGTTGGCCTTGCGGAAGTCTTCGACCGCCTTGCCGACCACGGTGGCAAGCGTGTAGCCGGGATCGCAGAAGTCGACGTACAGCGCCTCCGGGAAGAGCTTCGCGGTCGCCGCCCGGGAGCCGGCGCCGCACATCAGCCCGTTGACCGCCGACGGATGCAGATGAACCACGTATTTGAATTCCAGAAGCTCATGCAGCGGCGCCTCGACCGACGGGCGGCCCGACGAATCGAAGCTGACCGCGTCGGCCATGACCTTCTTGACGATCGCTTCGCGGGTGGCGCGGTCGGCGGAGGCGGCGGCGGAGGTTTCGAAGATACGGCGGATGGCCGGCCGGTCCATCTTGACGAAATTTTCCGGCCTGATCGCCGCCAGGCTGACCCCGGAGGGCTTGACGTAAAGGAACTTGTCATCCTTGCACGAGGTGTTGCCGCCCCCGGCGAGGACGAAATCGCAGTCCGCGCCGTAACGGTTGGAGAGTTCGGTGATCGTAGCCAGCATCTTGCTCCTGCCTTTCCAGATTTTCACAGGGTTATACCGCAACAATATAATATACTCTCCCCCGGACGGTTTCGCCACAGTCAAAAGCGGCAAAAGTATCGAAAACCGTCCGCCGGGGGTTGCAAAAACCGCCCGGACCGGGTAAATTATGAAGCGAATTTGCCGAAGGATCGTGGATACTTATGAAGTTTTACCGTCATTACCGGGAAATCGCGGATCGACTCGGGTTCGCCGCCGACGCGCCGGAAGTCGCGACCGCGAAAGCTTTTCCGGTCTGCGTCAACGAATATTACCTGGGCCTGATCAATCCGGCCGCCGGGAAGCTCGACCCCATCGCCCGCCAGGCGCTGCCCGATCCGGCCGAGCTCGGCGACACCGATTCCAGCTTCGACCCGCTGGATGAAGTCAACCAGATGCCGGTGCCGCGGCTGATTCGGCGCTACGCCGACCGGGCGGTGCTGCTGACCACCGGACGCTGCGCCATGCACTGCCGCTTCTGCTTCCGCAAACGCGAATGGGCCGGCGGCGAATCCCCCGACATCAACGCGGAGGAAATCGCCGCCGCCGCCGCCTGGCTGACGGAGCATCCCGAGGTGAAAGAGGTGCTGCTTTCGGGCGGCGACCCGCTGATGCTGCCCATGGTCCGGCTGCGGGAGCTGATCGAAGCAGTCCGCGCCGTGCCTTCGATCGAGGTCATCCGCGTCGGCAGCCGGATTCCGGTGGTGTGGCCGCAGCGGATCACCCGGAACCTGGCGGCATACCTCGGTTCGGTGCCGGGACTGTGGTTCGCCACCCACTTCAACCATCCGCGCGAAGTCACCCCGGAGGCCTCCGAAGCCTGCGGCCGGCTGATCAAAAACGGGGTGCCGGTCATCAACCAGACGGTTTTGCTCAAAGGGGTCAACGACGACTGGCAAACGCTGGAGGAGCTCTTCCGCAAACTGGTCGCCGTCCGGGTCCGCCCGCATTATCTTTTTCACGTCGATCCGGTCCGGAGCGTGCGCCACTTCGCCACCGGCGTCGAGGCCGGACTCGAAATCCTGCGCCGTTTCCGGCCGCGGCTGTCGTCGCTGGCGGTGCCGGCCTTCGCCATCGACCTGCCCGAAGGCGGCGGCAAAGTGGCGCTCCAGCCCTGTTACGGCGCCGGCGGCGTCTACTGCGACATCGCCGGAATGAAAAAAATCCGTTATCCGGATGCGCCGGAACTTGATAAAAGCGGTTTGAAACAGTAAATTAACCATACGTTTTTTTTAACACGAAAACAAAGTACGGAAAGGTTCGTCATGTCCACCATCTCTTCTCTGCAGAAAGCCCGCGCCGCCTACCAGCCCAAACTGCCGCCCGCCCTGCGTTCCGGCGCCGGCGCCAGATTGGTCACCGGCAAGCCGACCGCCGCGGCGGGGGACGCGGACCGGATCAAGGCGCTCTTTCCGGCGACCTTCGGCAGCCCGGAAGTGACCTTCGAGGCCGGCCGGGGCGCGGTTCCCGCGGCCTTCAACGTCGGGGTGATCCTCTCCGGCGGCCAGGCGCCGGGCGGCCACAACGTCATCGCCGGAATCTTCGACGGGCTCAAGTCGCTCAATCCGGCCAACCGGCTCTACGGTTTCCTCAAGGGCCCGGACGGCCTGGTCAAGAATGAAACCATGGAGCTGACCTCCGAGGTCATCGACGCCTACCGCAACACCGGCGGCTTCGACATGATCGGCTCGGGCCGGACCAAGCTCGAAACGGAAGCGCAGTTCCGCAAGGGCGCCGACAACTGCAAGGCGCTCGGCATTTCCGCACTGGTCATCATCGGCGGCGACGACTCCAACACCAACGCCTGTCTGCTGGCCGAATTCTACAAGTCCAGCGGCATTCCGATCCGGGTGGTCGGCTGCCCCAAAACCATCGACGGCGATCTCAAGAACGAGCAGATCGAAACCAGCTTCGGCTTCGACACCGCCTGCCGGGTCTACTCCGAACTGATCGGCAACATCGGCCGCGACGCCAATTCGGCCAAGAAATACTGGCACTTCATCAAGCTGATGGGCCGTTCGGCCTCGCACATCGCGCTGGAATGCGCGCTGCAGACCCAGCCCAACATCGCCATCATCTCCGAAGAAGTCGCCGCCAAAAAGATGACCCTCGGCGAAATCGTCGACGACATGGCGCGGATCGTCGCGGCCCGCGCCGCGCGCGGCTGCAATTTCGGCGTCGCCCTGATTCCCGAGGGGCTGATCGAATTCGTTCCCGAGGTCAAAGCGCTGATCGCCGAGCTCAATGACATGCTCGCCGCCAACGCCGCCGAATTCGGCAAGCTGACCGACGCCGACGCCAAGGTCGCCTTCGCTGCGGCGCGTCTTTCCGGCAATTCGGCCGGCGTCTTCAAGAGCCTGCCGCACGGCATCCAGCTCCAGCTCTGCCTCGACCGCGACCCGCACGGCAACGTCCAGGTTTCGCTGATCGAAACCGAAAAGATGCTCGCTGAAATGGTCGGCGTCAAGCTCAAGGCCATGGCGGCCGCCGGACAGTTCAAGGGCAAATTCACCACCCAGACCCATTTCTTCGGTTACGAAGGCCGCTGCGCCGCGCCGTCCAACTACGACGCCGATTACTGCTACAGCCTCGGCTATACCGCCGCCGCGCTGCTCGGCGCGGGCTGCACCGGTTATATGTCGAGCGTGCGCAACACCACGCGTCCGGCCTCCGAGTGGGTTGCCGGCGGCATTCCGATCACCATGATGATGAACATCGAGCGCCGTCACGGCGAGGACAAGCCGGTGATCCGCAAGGCGTTGACCGAACTCGAGGCCGCGCCGTTCAAGTTCTTCGCCGCCAACCGCGAGGAGTGGGCGGTGGAAACCGCGTACGTCTATCCCGGCCCGATCCAGTACTTCGGCCCCTCCGAGGTCTGCGACCAGGCCAGCAGGACGCTGACGCTCGAACAGTGCGGCGCGTAACATGGCCCGGGTGGACCTGACCGCGATTGCCGCGTTGGCCCGGCTCGACATCGCGCCGGAGGCGCGGGAGCGGCTGCAGCGCGACATGGAGTCGATCATCGGCTACATCGAGCTCCTCGGGGAACTCGATGTCACCGGCATCGAACCGACCGCCCACGCCTGTGAACTCCACAACGTATGGCGCGAGGACGAGGCATGTGAACCGGCGGGCCGCGACGCGATGCTCGCCAACGCTCCGGAGACGCTTCAGGGAATTCTGGTCAAGGTGCCGCCCGTGCTGCCCGGGGAAGGGATGAGCTGACGCCATGAAACTATGCGATTTATCATTGGGCCGGCTCGCCGTGAAGCTGGCGGCCAAAGAGTGTTCGGCGTTGGAGATTGCCGACGACTGCCTGGCGCGGATCGAGGCTGAAAATCCGG
>JAVBSD010000258.1:0-4647 GCA_031547325.1 Victivallaceae bacterium
CCGGATTTTATTCGCTGGAACTCGATGATTACTGGCCGGCGATGCTCGCCGAATGCGGCCTTGAGCCGGCGGCGCTGCCCCGGGTCGCGGCGCCGGGAGCCGTGGCGGCGGCCGCCGACGGCCGGGCGGAGGCCTTCGGCGTCGCCGCCGGGACGCCGCTGCACTGCTGCGGCAACGACCAGGCGGGCGGCGCGCTGGGCGCCGGGGTCGACGCCGATTCGGCGGTCATCGGGGTCGGGACCGCGCTGACCGCGCTGCGCCTTCACCGGCGTCTGCCGCCGGGGCGCGAAGGCGTGCTGCGCGGCCGGCTGGGGCCTGAGGGTTACTATTCGCTGGTCATCGGCGGTTATTCCGGCGACGACCTGTATGCGGGAACGGCGGCCCCCGAGACGGTTTTCGGGGATCTGCTCGCCCGTTTCGAAGCCGCCGGGGCGATGCCCCGGCGCTTCCTGGTCACCGGGGGCGGCGGCGCGGCGGCGGCGGCGGTGATCGCAAAATGGAGCGGCATTCCCGCGGCGTACCGCGGTCAAACCACCCTGGCCGGAGCGGCGGGGGCAACTGAAAGGATTGAATCGTGAATCGATTCGGCGACCGGCGGGTCTATTACAACAATTTCGCCGAGCATTTGCTCAACCGCTACAACCCCAACATGACCTATCCGGGGCTGCCCAACACCTGGAGCGACGCCGATTGGGAAGGGGTGATGCGGATGATTGCCGGTTTCGGCTTCAATGTCTTTGAATTCTGGCTGGTGCCGCGGCGGTTCTGCCGCGAGGGCCTCTCGAACGCCTACGGCGACGAATTCGTCCGCCAGATCCGGGTCGCCGCCCGGGCCGCCCGCGCCTGTGGCGTCAAGATCCGCGCCGGCGTCGGGCTGGTCACCACCGGCAGCGACTGGATGAGCCTCTGTCCCAATGACCCTGTCGACTGGGCCGAGGCGCGTTATCTGTGGGACGCCTGGAGCCGCCGGCTCGATTGCGTCGACATCTGGGCGATCGCTCCCGGCGATCCCGGCGCGTGTTCCCGCAACGGCTGTACCGCGGTGACTTTCATCGACAAATCGCTGGAAATCGCCCGGTTGATCAAGGGCAACCATCCCGGGGCGGAGATCATGCTCGGCACCTGGGGCCCGCCGTTTTTCGGCTGGGGCATCATCGAGGGGCCGGAGGGCTGGCGCGGCGAATTCGTTCAGAAGTACCAGCATACCGCCTGGACCTTCGACGCCGAACGCACCCGGGAGTGCATGGAGCACCTGATCGCCCGGCTCGACGATTTCCCCAAACCGTTCCGGGTCATGGTCAACATGGGCTTCAATCCGGACGGCATTCCGGAGGGCGAAATGGATGGCCGGCCGTGGGTTCGGCGCATCGCCGCCAAGGTTCCGGTCGAGAGCTGGGATTTCAGCCTGACCGAAGGCGAAAACGCCATCCTGCCGCACTACCGCTTCCAGCGCCTTTATGAACAGCGGCGGCGCGAACGCGAAGCCGGCGGCTACTCCGGCGGGATCTGTTTCACCATGTCGCCTTTGCTGAACCAGCTTTCGCTCTACCAGGCGGCGCGTTCCTTCGTCGAGCCCGACGCCGATTATGACCGGGGGGCGCGGGAGTTTTACGAACGCATCTGGGGGGAGGGGGCCGGCGAAATCGTCGAGGATCTGGTGCTCTTTGAAATCATCAAAGAATGGGGCAACCACGTCGAGCTCGACATCGGCAAAGAGGAATTTCACCGCCGGATGGGCCGCCTCCACGACCGGGTCGCCGCCTGGGAAGGACGCGCCGCCGGCGATCTGGCGATCTGGCCGTCGGCGGAGTACCACCGCGGCGAACTCGAATTTTTCAGCCGCTGGATGCGCGACCTCTCCGGCCCGGCGCCGGATTTCGCGTCGCTGCGGCAGGAATATTGGAACCGGGTCTACGCGATCTACGATGAGCTGCCGCGCCACGTCGATCCGCGTCCCGAAAACGCGACCGACCGCATCGTCGGTTTCTTCCGGCAATGGCGCAACGCCGACGGCCCGGTCTCCGGAAAGTGGGCGTAGCGGCTTCCGGTTCATTCCCCGTTCGGATTGCCCGGCGGGGGATTTTTTGCCGAAATCCGCGGGCTTACCGTTGGCGCAAGAATTTTGTTTTTTCGTAATTTCAGCGCTTGACAACCTTTGCGTTGACAGATTTCCTGGCCGATGAGTTCAGTCATTTGGGCGTCCAGAATATCCTGGACAGTGTTTTCGATCAATTACCGCAAAAAATCCTCATTCCCATTGAAGAGTTCTTTGACTTCCGGCAATTTCGACGCTATTTTCTACTGGTCATGGTATTTTCCCTTTCCGGGAGTGTTTTGTGGTGAAACTTGATATACCATGACTTTTATTTTTGCAGAACTTTATTTACATTACTTATCCAAGCTTATCAAAAGAGATAAAACTCCTCCTCTTTTTGCTTCTTGTAATTTTACTGGCAACGCTCTGCAATAAGTCCATCGAAATGCCCGCCTACCGCTGGACCAAGAAAAAACTGGCGAAGATCAAGGTGTGAAAAGAAATTGATGAATTATTGATATGGTTCCGGCGGCTGAATCGGCTTGCATGCTTCACTGTTTCCAGAAGTTAAAACAAGCTGCTTCTGGTACTCGACCAACTCATCTGCGAACATTTCGGCATGGCGTTTCTCCGGGCGAATACGGAGGAGGAGTTCTACTCGGCCAGCGTGCCGGCGGCCTGGAAGCGGCACGCGCCTTCAGGCGAATCGCCAGAGAGGAGGAAGTTCCCGCCGTCCAGACGACCCGTGACCGCGATGCGGTCGCCGGCGGACGCGGCGCGGACGAAGTTGATCTGAATCGCGCCGATTCGGGCGAACCCGCCGGCCAGGCGGCACGCCGCGTCGGTCGCGTAGTCGGCGTAGACCGCGTTGTTGAGGTGGCGATTGACGTCGATTTCGGAATGGCGGACCGTGTATTCGGCGGCCGGAAGCGCCGCGTCCGGACGCGGCAGCTTGTCGAGGCCGGGAAAGTGGCAAGCGGCGTCGAGGTTGCCCGGCATCACCGCGGCGATGACGTCGGCCGCTTTCAACGGCTTCTGGGTGTCGGCGTCGAGCACCAGCCAGCAGCTCGAAGCCCGGGCGAAGGGACGTCCCGACGCGTCGACGGCGGTGAACTGGCGCAGCGCGAAAAGGCGTTCCACTCCGGAGGGCCAGGTGGTCAGCGTGATTTCCTCATCGATGGCCGGGTAGCGGTCGACGGCCACCTTGATCCGCGACAGCACCCAGATCATCCGGTTGCGGTAGAGCGAACTCATGCCGACGCCGAGCTCCTCGGCGTGGCAGGCGGCGGCGTTCTGCAGGAAGTCGAACAGCGCGTCGAGCTTCAGCAATCCATCCGGTCCGCTTTCGGAGTGGCGGATGCGGAGGCGTTCGATCCGGCGGGGCGGGGCGGCGGAGATTCCGGCCATTACGCCCCTTCCTCCTCCGGCGGCGGCACGATCTCGACATTGGCGCCGACCTCGAAGCTGGTGCGGTCGAGCACTGCGTTGTCGAGTTCCGGGTACACCCGCAACGGATAATTGGCGTCGATGCGCACCTCCAGCGCGCCGTCGGCTTCGAGCTGCCACCGCAGCCGGATTTCGCCGTAGACCGTCGGCAGCAGAATTTCGGCGTAGGTCAGCACCCCGAGCGGAGGATGAAAGAAGATGGCGCTGAACCCGGGTTCGGCGGCGCGGACGCCCGCCGCCTCGCGCAAGATGAAGGCGTTGGGGACGATCGAGTTGCCCGAGCGCAGCCCGCCGTCGGAAATTTCCTTGTTCTCCGGGGCGGTCTTCCAGGCCTGGGTGACCGGGTCGAGGCGGCTGCCGTAGAAATCGCGGATGTACCGCAGCGCCCATTCGCTCTGGTTGAGCGAAAACAGCATCTCCTGGAAGAAAAAGTTGAAGTAGCCGTTGGACGACTCCTCCGGAAGCTGCGCGAAAGGCGGATTGAAGTTGAAGAATTCGTAGAAGATCCGCTCGAAGTCGGTCGGCGGATGGATTCCGGCCAGGAGCGCGATGAAGTTGGCATGCAGGTCGCCCGGACAGTCCGGCCGCCCGGCGACCAGGCTGCGCGGCAAAAGGTTGGTTTCGGGGGCGAGGGCGCACTTTTTGAGGCGTTCGGCCAGCAGCACCGCGCTGCGGAAACAGCGCGCGGCGCGCTTTTCCTCATGGAGCATGGTGTAGATTTCGCCGGCGCTCAGCAGAAGCCGGCAGTAGCTGGCATTGATGATGACCGGAATCGCGTCGGGGCGGATCGCCTGATTGCTGAAGAGATCGCGCAGCAGCCCGTCGTGGTCCGACGGCGTGCGGATCAGCCCGGTCGCTTCGTCGACCAGCCCGTCGAAGAACGCGATCAGCCGGTCCACCGCCGGCATGCTGTAGGCCAGCAGCTCCGGATCGTTGCCGGAACGGTGGTGGTAGAGCAGCCACAGCGGCAGCGCGAAGAGGTGTTCGAACTGCCAGGGCATGCTTCTGGCGTGGGTCGCCACCGGCAGTTCGCCGGTTTCGAGCTGGGATTCGAGCAGCATCTGCAGGCGGCCGCGCGACGACTGATAGTCGTTGAAGATCGCGATCATGTTGAAGGCCTGGACGCACTGGTCGATCAGCTTCGCCCCGTTGCTCTCGCTCCACAC
>JAVBSD010000092.1:0-4057 GCA_031547325.1 Victivallaceae bacterium
AGCGCCGCGCGGCAACGCCGACATGGCCGCCCGCCACGGCAACCGGATCAACCTGGTTCACTTCGACGGACATGTCAGTTCGCCCGACTACCAGGAAATCTATTCGGCGTCGGTCCGCCTCGACGGCGGCGACCTCTCCGCCGCCAAACGCAAATTCTACCTGCCGACCCAGAACGGCACCACCTGGTTCAAGCCGTGAACATCGGAACACTCTTTCCGGCATTGATCGCCGCCGCCATGCTCCAGAGCGCGGCGGGCGGCGCCCTGACGCCGGCCGCGGAACGCCACGAAACCGTGGAGTTCGCCTCCGGCGGCCGCCCCCGGCTGGTCATCGTCGCCGACGGCTCCGAAACCGCGGCGGCGGCGGCCGAACTGCGCGACGGCCTCGGACGGATCACCGGCGGCGAATTCACCGTGACCGCCGTCCGCCCGGAAACCGGCGGCTGGATCGAAATCGTCTCCGACGCCGAGATGCCGCCGGAGGCTTTCCGCATCGACGGCGGCGACGGCGGCGGCGGGCTCCGGCTGACCGGCGGCCCCGACGGCGGCCCCCTCAACGCCGTACTGGCGCTGCTTGAGGAAGACCTCGGCTGCCGCTGGTACGGGCGCAACCTCGACCTCTACCCCGCCGCCCCCGACCTGACGGCCGCGATCGCGGTGCGCTCCGACGCCCCGGCCTTCCGGCGGCGCAATCCCTTCACCTGGCTCTCCTACGACCGGGATTTCTGCCGCCGCAACCGGATCCTCTACGACGACGGCTTCGGCTATCTGCGCGGCTGGTTTTGCCACACCTACGAGAATATCTTCCCGCGCAGCGCGTTCGGCGACCATCCGGAGGTGTTCATGATCGGCGCGGACGGCGCCCGGGATTCGCGGCAGCTCTGCCCGTCGCACCCGGAAGTGCGCCGGAGGGCGGTGGAAAAAGTGCTCGCCGCCCTGCGCGCCGACTCCGACCCCCGTCGCACCCTGGTCGGCATGTCCCAGAACGATTACACCGTGTGGTGCCTGTGTCCGCAGTGCCGCGAATCCATCGCCCGCCACGGCGGTTCGCCCGCCGCGCCGCATCTCGAACTGGTCAACCATGTCGCGCGCTCGATCGCTCCGGAGTTCCCGGAAATCCGGCTGGTCACTCTCGGCTATCACCACACCCAGACCGCCCCGTCCGGCATCGCGCCGGAGCCCAACGTCCGGCTGTGGTTCTGTACCACCGACACGGACAACGCCTCCGGAATCCTGCGCCCGGCCCGCGCCTCGGCGGCGCTGACCCGCAACCTGGGCGAATGGCGCAACCTGGTCGCGGAGATCGAAACATGGGATTACATGGTCGACTTCCGCAATTACTTCATGCCGTATCCGAGTTTCGGGATCATCGCCGACAACCTGCGGTTTTTCCGCGACGCCGGGTGCCTCGGCGCGATGGTCCAGGGAATGCGCGAATCGCCGGGGGGCGACCGCCTGGAGCTGCGGGCCTGGGTCTTCGCCAAACTGCTGTGGAATCCCGACCGCGACCTCGGCGAACTGGTCCGCGACTTCAACCGCGGCGTCTACGGCGCCGCCGCGCCGCGCCTGGACGAATACTTCGACCTGGTCGAGGTCGCCGGCAACGCCGGAAAACGGCTGTATGAATTCTACACTCCGGCGGAGTTCATCGCCCGGGCCGGAGCCATTTTCGACCGCGCCCGGAGCGCGCTCGCAGAGGCCGGTCAGCAGGAACTCATGCCCCGGCTCGACCTGGCAATGCTGCCGGCGGCGACGCTGGAAATCGACCGGATGATCGCCGAACGGGAAACCTTCGACGCCGGGCGTTTCGCCGCGCTGCTCGATTTCGTCGAACGGGTCGCGGCGGCGAACGGAGTCGGAACCAGCCGGGAAAATGTGCCGATGGCCAAATATCTCAACGATTGCCGCATTCTGCTCGGCAACCTCTCCGGCGATCGGACGGTCCGGATTTCCGCCGCCGAACTGACTCTGTACCGGGATATCGGCGCCGGGGTTTTCGACGACCCGCTGGCGGAAACCGGCCGGGCGGCGCGGCAGGCCTGCAACGACAGCTGGTCGCTGCAATGGCGCATTCCGTCCGCCTCGCTGCTGCCCGGAACCCGCTACCGCGTCCGGGCGCTGCTCCGAACCTCGAAGGCCGGCTCCGACGCCAACTGCTGGATGGCCGGGGTTCACGACAACACGGCGCAAAAAACCCTCTTCTCGACCTTCATCTCCGGCGGACAACTGCGCGCCGACCGCTACACCTGGGTTGAAATCGGGACCTTCCTGCCCCCGGAGGACGGTTATTTCTTCGGCGCCGCCGCCCAAACACCCGGCAACGCCGGAGAAGTCTGGCTCGAAAAAATCGAACTGATCCCGGCCGAAT
The DNA here is from genome assembly GCA_031547325.1 of Victivallaceae bacterium. Classification (GTDB taxonomy): domain Bacteria; phylum Verrucomicrobiota; class Lentisphaeria; order Victivallales; family Victivallaceae; genus JAVBQJ01. The sequence goes on from JAVBSD010000092.1 coordinate 2,369, forward strand.
AGTTGCAAAACCCCTTCCCGCGGATTATGGTATGAATGATCCGCAGGAAGGGTTTTTCGATGAAACGGGAATATATTCTGGCGCTGGACCAGGGGACGACCAGCTCGCGCGCGATGCTTTTCGACTTCGCCCTCGCGCCGGTCGGCGCGGCGGGACGCGATTTCCCGCAGCATTTTCCCCGCAACGGCTGGGTCGAACACGACCCCGAAGACCTCGCCGGCACCACCTTCACCGCGATCGAAGAGGTGCTGCGTCAAACCGGCGTCGAACCCGCCGAGGTCCGCGCCGTCGGCATCGCCAACCAGCGTGAAACCGTTCTGGTCTGGCGGCGCGCCACCGGACGGCCGATTTATCCGGCGATCGTCTGGCAGTGTCGGCGCACCGCCGATTTCTGCCGCGAAGTCGCCGCTTCGGCATTCGCCGGCGCGATCCGCGAACGCACCGGACTGATCGCCGACCCGTATTTTTCCGCCTCCAAGCTCCGCTGGATTCTCGACAACGTCCCGGATGCGCGGCGCCGGGCCGAGGCGGGAGAACTGTGTTTCGGCACCGTCGACAGTTACCTCGCCTGGCACCTTTCGGGCGGGCGGGAGCACGTCACGGACTACACCAACGCCAGCCGCACCATGCTCTTCAACATTCATACGCTGGACTGGGACGATGAGCTGCTCGCTTATTTCGGCATTCCCCGGGCCATGCTGCCGCGGGTGGTTCCCTCTTCCGGTGTGCTCGCGACCTGCCGCCACCCGGCGCTGGACAACCGTCCGATCCCGCTGGCCGGAATCGCCGGCGACCAGCAGGCGGCGTTGCACGGCCAGTTCTGCGACCGCCCCGGCGAACTCAAAATCACCTACGGCACCGGTGCATTTCTGCTGCTCAACACCGGCTCCGAAGCCATCCCGAGCCGTCACAATCTGGTGACCACCCTCGGCGCCGGTTCCCGGGCGGGCGCGCCGGAATTTCTGCTCGAAGGTTCGGTGTTCATGGCCGGGGCGATCATGCAATGGCTGCGTGACGGCCTCGGCGTCATCGCCGACGCCCGCGAAGCCGGGGCGATTGCCGCGTCGGTCCCGGACACCGGCGGCGTCTATCTGGTTCCCGCCTTCACCGGCCTCGGCGCGCCCTACTGGGATGCGGAGGCCCGCGCCGCTTTGCTCGGCATGACCCGCGCCACCACCCGCCGCGAAATCATCCGCGCCGCTGAAGAAGCGATCGCCTACCAGTGTGCCGACCTGGTCGAGGCGATGCGTCGTGATCTCGAAGGACCCATCGCCGGGATCCGGGTTGACGGCGGGGCGGCGCGCGACGATTTTTTGCTGCAATTCCAGGCTGACTTGCTCGGCTGTTCCGTCGAGCGTCCCGCCTGTCTTGAAAGTACTGGTCTCGGCGCGGCGCGGCTCGCGCTGGCGGGTATCGGGTGCGGCGCCGGTTCCGCGTCGGATGTCGGGGGGATGGAATTTTGCCCGCGGATGGAGGCGGCGCGGCGGGAAGCGTTGATCGGCGGCTGGCGCCGAGCGGTGGCAAAAGTGATCATGACCCCCCAAAAATAGTCGGCGCCCGACGATTATACCAATGAGGTTTCAAACATAGACCATCAAGGCGGTCGATGATTGCGGATGATGTGGTGGGTCCGTTTGGGGGGGGGGGGCAGGGAGGTAAACCCCCCCCCCACCGCAACCCCCACCACCC
>JAVBSD010000101.1:0-4228 GCA_031547325.1 Victivallaceae bacterium
TCACCCCGGAAATCCAGGAAAAATTCGCCGGACGGACCATCCAGATCAAACCGGCGGATCTCCAGTACGCGGTTTTCGCCGGACGGGTTTCCGCCCAGCTGGCCCCGGTCGCCGCGACCCGGACCGGATGCGTGGCGAAAATCACCCAGGTGGTCTCCGGCTCCCCGGCGGGCTCCGGCCTGATCATGCTCGACGGCCAGGCGCTGCCGCAAACCGGCGAATGGAGCGGCTTCATCTATCCCACCGGCTTGAACACCAAGTACAACGACCAGACCATCCCGGTCTATTCCGAAACGCCGGAACGCGCGGTGGAGCTGCTGAATTACAATCTGAACATCTACAGCGAATACGCCGCCGCCAAACAGACCGACGCCACCACCGCCGTCGACACGGCCGCCGCGCCGCCGGACCAGACGGCCGCCGACGCCACCTATGAAGCCGCCGCCGACGCCACTGCCGACGCGACCGACGCGCCCGACGCGACCGCGCAGCCGGACGATTCCACGGTCGTCAACAATTACTATCCCTACGACTACGACGACGGGTATTACGGCGGCGGGTACTATTTCATCGGCGGCGATTACTGGCCGGTCCACTGGTGGTGGAATCATCACCCGCAGCCGCCGCGGCCCTATCCGCCTCCCGGCCCCCGTCCCGGCCCCGGCCCAGGCCCTCACCCCTACCATCCGGCGGGCCTCCAGCCGATCCATCCGGTGCCGGTGCATCCGTCCTTCAATCTGCCTTCGCACACCATCGCGAGCCACGGCCGTTTCCGGCAGGCCATGCCCCACGCCGGCGGCCATATCGGCGGACACATCGGCGGACACCGCTGACCCAGGTCATTTCGGGCCGCATTTTTTGCGGCCCGAAATGACTTTTTTCATTTTCCGCACTTGCAAGAACGCGCGTTCCGGTTTACTTTTATAAAAAAGGATGTCCGGTTTTTATGCTGATGGTAAGCGCGCTCGGTATTCTGGCACTTCTGTTGCTGCTCTGTTTTCCGCCCGGCAGAACCCCGGCCGCCGCAAACGTCAACGCCGGCCGCCAGTTCGAAATCGACCTCGCCAAAGTGATCTCCATCGTCTGGATGGTCCTGGTCCACGTCGACGAAGAGTGCTACAAAAACGTCGAATTCGCGCCGGGGCCGGAAACCTGGATCAATCGGTTCATTGAGTTCGTCGGCGGGCCCCTGGCCGCGCCGGTTTTCATGATCGCCATGGGCATCGGGCTGGCCTACAGCAAAAACCAGGACCCGAAGGTCAACGCGATCCGCGGGTTGAAGCTGATCGGCATCGGGTATCTGCTGAACATCGCGCGCGGCACCCTGCCCTGTCTGGTCTTTTTCGGCTGGCACGACGCGCCGGAGCTCCTCTATCAGAGCCTCGAAGAGCTGTTGTGCCTGGATATCCTGCATTTCGCGGGGCTCACCTTCATCTTCTTCGCCCTGGCGAGGCGGCTCCGCCTGAAGGATTTCCCCATCGGCCTCATCGCCCTGACCCTGCTGATCGCCGGCGCGGCCGTCGCCCCGGTCTATCCGGACAGCGAACTGAGGTCGGTCTGGATCGGATATTTCCTCTACCAGAATCCCCTGACGCCCTTCCCGCTGACGGTCTGGCTGATCTATCCGGTCGCCGGATACCTCTTCGGCAAGGTGCTGCTGCAGGTGGCGGCCAAGGCGAAGTTTTACGCCCGTTTGCTGGCCGGCGGCGCGCTGCTGCTCGGCGGCTTCACGGCGCTGCTGCTGTGGCGCGGCTATGACCTGACCGAACTCTTCATCGACGAAAACACCTATTCGCAAAACCCGGTCAAGGTCTTCTGGATTCTGGGCATCGCGGCGGTCTGGTGCGGCTTGCTGTACTTCGCCTCCCTGCCGCTGACCCGTTCGGAACAGGTCAAAAAACTCGTCGCCTTCATGAGCCGCAAAATCAACGCCATTTTCATCTCCCAATGGCTTCTGATCGGCTGGATGACCTGGGGCGGATACTTTGAATGCGCCGTGTACGGATATAAATTCTGGTTTTTCTTCGCCGCGATCACGATTCTCGCCGTCGTCATGGCCTGTCTGGCGGAAGCGGTCCGAATCCGGCACGAAAATCGCAAAATTAAGCCCGACGATCCGGCACAACCGGGCGCGCGGCAAACATCAGGTGGCGGAGATGTCCAAAATCGTTGTCGAACTGCGCAAACGCAACTGGAACGATGCCAAAATTGCCGAAAATCTCGGCATGGAAGCGGACGAAATCCTGCGCCTGTCGCAGATCGGCGGACTGGCCGAGCTGTTTCAGGATCATGAATTTTCAGAAGCATGGAGCTGACGGGGAGGCGCAAAACAACACGACGACACACCCTGATTCCCCCAAGCCGCCCCCAACCATTCAACCGTATTTTTTTGATTTGACATGTACTCCATCTTACTGGCCATCATCTATCTCGCATTCATCAGCCTCGGTCTGCCGGACTCCCTGCTGGGCTCCGCCTGGCCGGTCCTCTACCCGGCATTGGACGTTCCAATCGCCTTCGCCGGAATTCTGACCTGCATCATCTCCTGCGGTACGGTGTGCTCCAGCCTGATGTCCGACCGGCTGACCCGGCGCTTCGGCACCGGGCTGGTCACCGCGGTCAGCGTGTTCATGACCATGGCCGCGCTGTTCGGATTCTCGGTTTCGAGCGCCTTCTGGATGCTGTGTTTGTGGGCGATCCCCTACGGACTCGGCGCGGGCGCGGTCGACGCGGCGCTGAACAACTACGTCGCGCTGCATTACACGCAGCGGCACATGCACTGGCTGCATTGCTTCTGGGGCGTCGGCGTCTCGATCAGCCCCTACATCATGAGCTCGTGCCTGATCTCGGGGGCCGGCTGGGAAGCCGGTTACCGCTGGGTGGGCCTCCTGCAGGCGATCCTGACCGTGTTCCTGTTCATGAGCCTGCCGCTGTGGCGGACCCGGCGGCGCTCCGCCGCCGCGACGGAAACGGCCGCCGAGCCGGAAATCAGGGTCCTGAGCCTCCGCGACGCGCTCAAAATGCCCGGCGTCAAGGAGGTCCTGACCGGCTTCTTCTGTTATTGCGGCCTGGAGGCCTCGGCCGGGCTGTGGGCGAGCAGCTACCTGGTGCTGAACCGCGGCCTCGCGACGACGGAGGCGGCGAAGTGGGCGTCGCTGTACTTTCTCGGCATCACCGTCGGGCGTTTCTGCTCCGGCACGATCGCCAACCGTCTCAACGACCGCAACATCATCCGCCTCGGCGCGGGCCTGACCCTGCTGGGGATTCTGGCCATCCTGATTCCCGGGACGCCGCACCTCGTCCCGCTGGCCGGGCTGGTCATCGTCGGGCTCGGCTGCGCCCCGGTCTATCCGGCGATCATCCACGAAACCCCGTCCAATTTCGGAGCCGCCAACTCGCAGGCGATCATCGGCATCCAGATGGCGGGCGCGTACATCGGGGTGACGCTGATGCCGCCTTTGTTCGGCGTGATCGCCAATTGCGCCGACATCGGCTGGTACCCGGTCTGGCTGCTGCTGCTCCTGGTGTTGATGACCGTCGCAATGGAACGAAAAAACCGGATCATCCCGCCGGCTTGCATTTCCGGGAAACCGCAGTATATTAACAGTTCCGAATGAGTGCGGGAAGCAAGTCCCGCAATCATCCGCAGCCGCCGCCGTTGAGAATTCAGGAAACCATCCGGCCTGCGTCGTAATGCCAGAACAAACATCCGAACAATCTTCACACCTGTTGGCCGGGCGCCCCGCCCGGCTCATAAAGCCAATTTTCCTACTCCGGACCGCGGCGCTCTGCCTCGCGCCGGCCTCCGCCTCCGGAAGCGCGGCGGGGCCCGTCGCGCGGGTGCTGATGGTGGATTCCTATTCATCGTCCGACATCTGGAGCACCAATCTGCGGCAGGCGCTCATCGCCGCGTTCAGCGGAGAGCACGGGCACCCGGCCGGCTTCGAAACCTTCGAGTTCTGCGTCCGCTATCAGCCCGGCCTGGCGCCGGCCCCCGGCGACGTGGAATCGCTGCAAGCGAAAATCGACGGCACCGGCTACGACCTGATCGTCGTCGCCAACAACCCCGCCGCCAACCTGTTTCTGAATGGCGAGCTCCGGGTTCCGGCCGGCACTCCCGTGCTGATTTCCGCCTACAACGGCTCGCTGGAGGGCAAAATCCCCGCCGCCATGGAACTGACCGGCATTGAAAACGCGCTCAATATGCAGGACAACGTCCTGATGGGGC
>JAVBSD010000190.1:0-3097 GCA_031547325.1 Victivallaceae bacterium
AGGCGAAACGCCGCGCCGAAGAGCTCGGCGTCGCCGGCCGGGTCGAATTCATCCACGGCGACGCCGCCGGCTACGTCGCCGCCGAACCGGCCGGCGTGGCGGCCTGTCTCGGCGCCACCTGGATCGGCGGGGGCGTCGCCGGCACCGTCGAGCTTCTGGCCCGAAGCCTCCTCCCCGGAGGAATCATCCTGATCGGCGAACCCTACTGGCTCCGAATGCCGCCGGCGGAAGAAACGGCCAGGGGCTGCGGCGCCGAAGCCGTCTCCGACTTCCTCCTGCTTCCGGAACTTCTCGCGTCCTTCGGCAGCCTCGGCTATGACGTCGTGGAAATGGTTCTGGCCGGCCGGGAAGGCTGGGACCGCTACGAGGCGGCCAAGTGGCTCACCATGCGCCGGTGGCTCGAAGCGAATCCCGGCGACGGCTTCGCCAAAGAGGTTCGGGCTCAATTATCTTCGGAGCCCGGACGCTACGCGGCGTACACGCGCGAATACCTCGGCTGGGGCGTCTTCGCGCTGATGCCGACGATATGCAAAGAAACAAACCAACAGGCGACCGTCCTTTTCGGCGATTGACCAATGAATCAGGAAACAACTCTCGCGGCGCTTCTGGCGGCTTCGGTTCTCACCGGCGTGATCCACACCATCGCCGGTCCGGATCACTATCTGCCGTTCATCGCCATCTCCAAAAGCCGCAACTACGGCTACTTCAAGACCTTCCTATGGACGATCCTGTGTGGTGTCGGCCACGTCGGCAGCGCCATCCTGCTGGCGCTGGGTTTTCTGCTCTTTGCGGAGCTGCTGACCGAGGCGCGGCTCGAATGGCTGGAGGCGTGGCGCGGCGACATCGCGGCCTACGCCATGATCGGCATGGGCGCGGCGCTGCTGCTGCATTCGTTCCACAAGCGCTGGAAACACCGGCCGCACGTCCACCGCCACGTGCATCGCGACGGCACGGTCGAAACGCATGAGCACGCGCCGGCGGAGCTCCATGAAAACGGCAGGCTCTCCTATTGGGTGGTCTTCATCGTCTTCGTGCTCGGCCCGTGCGAGGCGCTGCTGCCGCTGCTGACGGCTTCGGCGGTGCTCGGGACCACGAGCGTGGTTCTGGTCGCGGTCGTGTTCAGCGTCGCCACGATCGCGACGATGCTTGTGGCGGTCGCCGCCGGGCGGTTCGGGCTGAACATTCTGCGTTTCCCGTGGATCGAACGCTTCGCCCCGGAAATCGCCGGCGGCACGGTCATGCTCTGCGGACTCGCCATCATCTGCCTCGGTCTGTGACAAATCCCTGAAGATACCTCGCGGCGTCTTCCAGATACGCGCCCGCATCCGGTTCGACGGGGCCGTCGAGCTCCCGGCGCAGCAGCGCCCCGGCAGACTCCGCGTGGCGGGCCGCCAAAGCCGCGATCGCCTGGCAACGCATCAGCGGATCCGGCCGTTGCGCCAGTTCCGTCAACCCGTTTTCCAGCTCCGAATAAAGCTCTCCGCCCTCGTCGATCAAGTTGAAAACGGCCCAGTCCCAAACATATTCCTCGGGATCGCGCGCCAATTTCAGCAAAGCGTCCAGTTCCGCGCGGTTGCGACCGGTCAGCCCCCAGGCGGCAATGTGACGCAATTCCACGTCGGGCGAATCCGCAAAACGCAGCAGAAATTCGCCCGCCGCCGCCGTACCCTGCCAGCCGATCGACCTCAAAATGGCCCGGCGTTCATCATCGGTTTCGACCTCCGGCATTTTGGCGATCAGCAACCGGGAGCCCTCCCCGGCAAACGGTGCGCCCAATTGCGCCATCAGCACCGCCCCGGTAATCACATCCAGCCAATGGGAAGAACTCAAATAGCGTTTGGCGATTTCAAACTCGCCTTCCCCGCCCCTGAGTTGAAATTCCACCACCCACCGGTTGCTGCCGTCACTCCGGCGCAGACTCCGGCGATAGCGTTCGGCGACGGCCTCCGAAGTCATGACCCCGGCGGCAAGGCGCCGCCTGGGTTTGCTCCGGAGAAAGCGCCCCGCCTGCGGCACACCGTGCCGGGCGGCATGGCGGAGCATTCCGGTCATGGCGGTAAATTCATCGGGAGCAAAGCAACGCCGGCGGCGAAGCTTCAACCGGATCATCGCAACCGCGCTCAACGGATCGCGGGTACGGGCATAAAGCTCTTCGTAAACCGGCATCGCTTCGGCATAGTATGGCTCATGAGACCTGGCAATCCAATACCAGGCGTCGTCGTCATCGGGGTGATGCTCCAGATGCTGCCGCAGATAACCGCGCCCCCGCGCCGGCTCCCCTCGCGCCACCAGGAGACAACCGAGCTCGAACAGGAAACGTTCATTGCCCTGTCCGGCGGAGCGTTTCAGCCACAGCGCGGCTTTGCGCCGATCACGCTTTACGCCGCGGTCGCGCCGGTAACATTCACCGATCCACCCGGCGGCATCCGCATATCCGGCCAGAAAACTCCCGGTGAAGCACTCGAACGCCTTGCGGTAATTCCGCCGGGACGCATAGACTTGCCCGAGCTGAAAAAGCGCCGCCGCATTCATGGTCCGCCCTCCGCCGTGTTCATGGGAACTGCCACAATATACCCGGCGGCCGTTGAAATTGCAAACGATCTCATGCGCTTGAGCGCGCTTCATATTGGCGCGAAGCGGCAATGCTTCATCGGCAGTATGAAGCGCCGCTGACGCGGCATGAAGCGAAGCCTGGCGGCTTCATTGCCAACTTTTGAAAAAAGTTGGCGGAGAGGGTGGGATTCGAACCCACGGTACAGTTGCCCGTACACAGCATTTCCAATGCTGCGCCTTCGACCACTCGACCACCTCTCCGCGATATCAGGTCATTAATATAGACCCGGAAGGACAAAAAGGCAAGCTCAGGCGGCGCTTTTTTTCGATATCTCGTAGAAACGCCGGACGTAACCGACGCTCGACAGGATCGTCACCAGCACCATGCCCACCAGCAGCGCCCACCACACCCAGTACAACGTGATCCCGTGCCAGGGTTCGCGCAGATCCCAGTTGTTGACCCAGACCAGGCCGCCGAGGCCCAGCAGCGTCATCTGCAGCGCCGTTTTGAACTTCCCGAACTTGTCGGCCGAAATCACCACCC
>JAVBSD010000223.1:0-3491 GCA_031547325.1 Victivallaceae bacterium
TAAACGGTCTGATAACGTTCGGCGTCGGAGGCTTCGGCGTCGCGCCCGAGATAGGGCGGCAACGGAATCGCCCCGTACAAACGCTGCAGCCGTTCCAGGTCGGCGTCGGAAAATTCGACCTCGAAACTGCCGTCATCGCGCCGGGCGGTCACCGTGAAAAAATCGCCGGCGGCATTCGCCGTGCCGCCGCGGTCGAGCAACACCGCTTCGGTTCCGGCCCTGGCGCGTTTGCCCGGCTTCAGCAGCACCTGCCAGCGGCGGCCGGCGGCATCGCCCAGAGGAGCCACCAGCAGCGCTTCGAAACGGGCGCCCGCTTCTTCGCCCGGCGCGGTCCGGCGGCGTCCGAAAAGACGCGCCGCCATGACCCGGGTGTCATTGAATACCAGCGCATCGCCCGGCGAAAGATATTCCTTGATCGCGCCGAAAGGCCGGATGGACATCCGCCCGGAATGCCGTTCGAGCACCAGCATTCGCGACGCGTCGCGGGATTCCGCCGGGTACCGGGCGACCAGCTCCGGCGGCAGATGATAGTCGAAAAGATCGCTGGACAAGGCCATCGGAAATTACCTGCGGCGCATCTCTTCACGCGCCCGGCGCAGCCGCGCCTGTTCGCGCGGAGTCAGAGAATTGACGCCGCCGCGGGAAATTTTGTCGAGCAAAGCGTCGATTTCACGCGAACTCACCGGCGAACCGTCGTCCTCGGCGTTCCGCGGACTTTCGCCGGCGTTGCGGTAATTCCGCGGATCGTCGTTGTCCGCCGGAGGCCGGTAAAAGGTCGGGCGCGGCCCGGCAAGCTTCAGGAAACGCAACGGATCCCAGGCCAGGCGGTTGCCGAACATGATCTTCATGGCGATGTAGCCGCCGATGAAACCGCCGAGGTGCGCCAGGTGGGCGATGCCGCTGCGGGGGATCGCCAGCTGGCTGGCCAGCTCGATGATCGCGTAGACCACCACCAGGGTGGTGACCCTGAGCGGGACCGGCGGAAACAGCAGCACGAACCTGAGGTGCGGCATCAGCAGCGCCGCGGACAGCATCACCCCGAACAACGCGCCGGAAGCCCCGACCAAGCCATAAGGGGAATTCCAGAAAAAGGCCATGTACAGCAGGTTCCCCGCAATCCCTCCCGCGAAGTACATGATCAGAAAACGCCCCGCGCCGAGGTTCGGCGCCACCAGCGAACCGAAAATGAACAGCCCGTACATGTTGAGGGCCAGATGCCAGAAATCGCCGTGCAGAAACATCGCGGTCGCCAGCGTCCACCACGCCCCGTCGCGGAATTCCGGAATACGCAGCACCAGATCCTCGTAAAGCCCGGCCGGATCGTAGAACCCCGCCTTGGGGATGAAGATGTAAATCGCCACGTTGAGCGCGATCAGCATCCAGACGCAGAGGCGCCCCGTTTCCGACATTCTGCGGAGACGGGCTCCCATATCGATGGCGCCGGAAGGGCGGCGCATGTAATCGCGGTCGTTCAGCATAGAACTTGTCTCCAGTTATGTGATATCTTTTGCTCTGAATACGATCAGCGCCAGCAGCAGGAAAAATCCCGCGTACCATCCCAGGGTGGCCACATTCACCGCCACCCGGCTCCAGGGAATCGGCGCCAGCCAGAAAACATAGGCGTCGTTGAAATTGTAGCTCAGCAGCCACGGCCGCAACCGCACCGTGAAAGGCAGCACCGCGATCACGTAGGTGATGAAATAAATCGACATCGTGGTCACCGTCGCCGCCGCCATCCGGTTGAACAATGCCGAAAAAAATATCGCGAAGGCTTCCAGCGCCGGAATCGCCAGCGCGTAATAGGCCACGATCAGCCAGTAACGCCCCACCGCATCGCCGAGCGACATGATCTGCACGCGCATGCTGTGAATGTGGCTGTCGAACATCATGACCTGAGTCGAACTGCTCCCGAAAAACAGCAGCCCCACCACCAGCGGCAGCGTCACGAAAAGCAGCAGATAAGCCAGACTGACCAGGTAGACCGCCAGAAACTTGGCCATCAGCACCCGGGTCCGGGTATGCGACCGCGCCAGCAGCAGCTTCAGACTGCCTTCCTGGATCTCGCCGGCAATGCAGTCGCCGGCGAGAGTGCAGATCACCAGCGGCATCAGAAACACCATGGTCGAAGCCAGCAGCAGCCGCGCGAAAGACCAGCCGTCGAGGTAGCCGCGCAGCTTGTCGATCTCCAGAAGATCGCCGCCGCCGCGAACCAGCTCATAGCTGCTCTGGGGAGAAACATAGGGAACCAGGATCAGGAGCAGCAGCCCGACGATGCCGAAAGCCATGACATAGCTTTTTTTCTGCACCGAAATTTTGACGATTTCATCTTTGACCAGACGCCACATAACCCGTTACTCCACCGGAAACAGCCGGGCCCACCGCTCCAGCACCGGCTGCCATTCTTCCGTGTCATTCTCCGGGGCGTCCGTCAACAGCCGGTCCATCATATCCCGGGAAAGCACCGCGCCATCGTGGTACATATGGGCGGTCTGGTCGGCGTGGTAGAGCAACATCGCCGCCATCCGCGGCCGGTCTTCCGGATACAGGAGCTCACGCTCGCGCCAGGCGTCGTCCAGCGCGTCGCCGAAGGCTTCGCCGATAATCCGGCGGCGGGCCTCCGGCGGAAATTCCGCCAGCCGCTCCCGCAGCACCTCGATCACCTCTTCCCGCTTGTTGCGGTTGTGAAAAGGGCTCAGCGATTTGCCGATCAGCCGGGTCAGCTCCTCTTCGGACCAGTCCCCCTGATGCTCGAACATCTCGTCGCTGGTCATGGCCGGAACTTCGACGTTGAGCCGCACCGCAATCAGCGCCATGGTGAGCCCGAAAAGCAGCACCAGCGGCCAGAACAGCGCCATCCAGCGGACACGCCCCTCGTCCATCTCAACGCGCCTCGAAAACCTTCCGTCCGTGGACGAAGGTCATCGCCGCGCGCCCCCGGACTTTCATCCCGTCATAAGGCGTGTTGCGCGATTTGCTCTCAAAAACCGAGGCGTCGATGACGTATTCATGCTCCGGGTCGATCAGAGTCACGTCGGCGGGATGCCCCTCGGCAAGCGAATAATCCTCAAAACCCAGCACCTCGGCCGGGCCGGTGGTGAACTTGGCCACCCAGTCGGAATAACTCAAAATCCCCGGATGGCACAGCTCGCCCAAAGTCACCGGAACCGCCGTTTCAAGACCGATGATCCCGAACGGCGCGTCGTCGAATTCCACCAGCTTGGCGGTCAGGGTGTGCGGCGCGTGATCGGTGGCGAGCACCGTGATGGTGCCGTCGGCCAACCCGGCGATCACCGCCTGGCGGTCGGACTCCGAACGCAGCGGCGGATTCATCTTGTAATTGGTGTCGAACCATTTGATGGTTTCGTCGGTCAGACTGATGTGGTGCGGCGTCGCCTCGCCGGTGACCCGGATGCCGCGCGCCCGGGCCTGACGCAGCAGATTGACGCTCTCGGCGGTGCTCAGGTGCTGCAAGTGAATCTTCCACCCCACCT
>JAVBSD010000021.1:0-2956 GCA_031547325.1 Victivallaceae bacterium
GAGGAACTGGTCGAGGAGGTCATGCTCGCGGCCAACGTCGCGGTGGCGACCGAGCTGATCGAGCGGGGCGTCCCCGGGCTGTTCCGGGTCCACCAGGAGCCGGACCCCGAGAAGCTGGAAGAATTTTCGGCCCTGTCGGAGGAATCCTTCGGCATCGCCACCGGCGATCTGACCCACCGGGCCAACGCCTGCCGTTTCCTGGCCAATCTGCCGGAGGGGCCGCGGCGGGCGGTCCTGGTCGGCGCTTTTCTGCGTTCGCTGCCGCGCGCGGTCTACTCCGAAGCCCCGAGTCTGCATTACGGCCTCGGCAAGCCGCGCTACAGCCACTTCACCAGCCCGATCCGGCGCTATCCCGACCTGGCGGTGCATCAGCAGTTGTGGAATTTCGACACCAACATCCGGCTGCGCTCCAAGGCGACCTTCGCCAAGTACGCGGTGACCGTTTCCGAGCGCGAAAGCAACAACGACGACGCCTACCACAGCGCCACCGACCGGCTGAAGCTGCGCTATCTCGCCGATCAGCTCGAACGCGATCCCACCGCCAACTTCTACGAGGGCGTGGTCGCCAAGGTGATCACCAACGGCTTGCTGGTCGACGTCTCCGAGCTCGGCATTTACGGCTTCGTGCCGCTGGATCACCTGGCCGGCTCTTTCCGCCGCACCGGGCGCAGCCTCGATCTCGAACGCGGCCATAAAAGCTACAAAGCGGGCGACTTCATCTACCTGACCTTGTCGCATATCGATTTCGCCCGCGGCAGCGCGGTGTTCTACAGCCGGTGAAGAGGACGCCATGAAGTTCGCGGTCATCGCCGACCTTCATTACAGCCGGAGGCGCAACGCCGCCATTCCGGCGCGGCGCGGCGAATTCGCGGCGCTGCTGCTGCGCCGGGCTTTGGAGTATCTGCGGATCCTGGGTGACATCGACGCGGTGTGCCTGGCCGGCGACCTGGTCGACGAGCCCGGCGACGCCGGATTGCTCGCCGAATTGGCCGCAGTTGCCGCCGCCTCGCCGGCGCCGTTGATCGCGATCCCCGGCAATCACGATCCGTCGCCGGAGGTCTTTTATCGTTATTTCCCCCGACTGGATCATCTCGACGCGGGGGGCTGCCGGATCATTCCCTTCGCCGACGATCCGGAGCTGCCCGGCTACCACGCCGAACGGCTGCCGGAGGAGCTGGCGCGGGCCGAACGGCTGGCGGCGGAGTTTCCGGGGGAGAAGATTTTTCTCCAGCACGTTCCGCTTTTCCCGGAGGGCGTCTCCGACAACGTCTACGGCTATTGCAACGCCTCCGAAATCGCGGCGCGGATGCGCCGGCTCGGGGTGGGGCTGAGCGTTTCGGGACACCAGCACTGGGGCGTCGCGCCGTACGGCGACGGCCGGACAATGTTCCGCTGTACGCCGGCCTTGTGCGAAAGCCCGTTCCGCTTCGACATCATCGAGGTCGGGGGCGGGGCGCGGACCGTGGAGCTGCGGTTGCCGGAGGGGGTCGGCTTCGAAGACTTGCACACCCATTCGCCCTTCGCCTACTGCAACGAAAACATGGACTGGCGGATGGAAAAAGAGCTGATGGATTGCCTGAACCTCGACCGGATCGCCGTGACCGAACACACTGCGCACCTCGAATTCGGCCGCGACGATTACCTTCGTCAGGAATGGTTCCGCCGCGGCCTCGATTTTCCGGGACGGCAAAGCCGGGTCGGGGAGTACCTCGCCTACCTTGACGCCGCCACCGCCTCCGGCGACGGCCGGGTCATCCGGGGAGCCGAGGTCGACGTCGATTGCCGGGGGCGGCTGGTGCTGCCGCCGGAGTTGGAGCGGGGCGCCCGGCTGCGCCTCGGGGCGGTCCACGCGCTCGACGACCGCGACTGCGATCAATTCATGACGCAGGTTCGGGGGCTGGTCGAATCGGGCCGTGTCCAGGTGCTGGCGCATCCCCTGCGGATTTTTTCCTGGCGCGGCGCGGGGGAGAAGCCGGCGCGGCTCTTCGGGCCGCTGGTCGGGCTGCTGCGCGCCAATGCGATCGCGGTGGAGCTCAATTTCCACTGCAACCGGCCGGACCCGGCGTTCATGAAGCTGTGCCTGGAGGCGGGGTTGAAGTTTTCGCTCGGCAGCGACGCCCACAATCTTTACGAGGTGGGATTTTTCAATCCCCACCTCGACTTCATCCGTTCATTGGGTTACGACGGCGATTTGCGGGAGATTCTCTTCCGCTTTTCGTGAGGGGCGTAGATGACCAGCGCCCGGGCGCGGGCGCAGCCGGCGGCGAGCTCGACCCGGTGCGGCAGATCGGCTTTCAGGTAGACCGTGCCGCCGGAAGCGAGGGGGAACCGGGTGGCGTCGTCGCGGATGAAAAATTCCACTTCGCCCTCGATCAGGAGGAAAAACTCCTCGGTGTCGTGGCTTTTGAAGCCGCGCGGTTCGGCCGCAGGCCGGTATTCGATGAGGAAGGGTTCGAGCTTGCGCCCGAATTGCGGACAGGCCAGCGCCAGGTAGCTCAGACCGTGTTGCGGATCGTTGTCGCGGCGGATCTCGACGCCCGATTCGAGGTTGCCGACCGTGTAATCCGGCTCCCCGGCGACCGGTCCGAAGAGCTCCGCGACCGGGACTTCGAGGGCGTCGGCCAGCCGGGCCAATGCTTTGAGCGAGGGCGAAATGCGGAAATTTTCGACCTGGGAGATGAAGCCCTTGCTGAAGCCGGCGCGCTGCGCCAGTTGTTCGACGGTCCACTGCCGCCGCCGCCGCAATTGGCGGATGGTGTCGGCGATCTGGAGCAGGTCCACGGTCAGCGTCCTTCCACTTCGCGCATCAGCCGGGCGGCGCAATTGCTGGTGATCATGTCGACGCCGCGCTCCAGGAAGCGGCGCGCCGCATCCGCGTCGTCGACGGTCCACACCCCGAAGAGGAAGCCGGCTTCCCGGACCCGGCGGATGTATTCGGCGGTGAACAGCTCCTCGA
>JAVBSD010000300.1:0-3047 GCA_031547325.1 Victivallaceae bacterium
CCGGAGGGGGGCGGGACGCAGTTTCTTTTCGTCATCGTCGTGGTCTGCGGCTGCGCTTACCTGGCCCATTTCGCCAAGCTGGAGCCGATCCTCGGGGCGTTTGCGGCCGGGGTGGTGCTGAACCGGCTGATTCCGAGGCAGAGCACGCTGATGAACCGGCTGCAGTTCGTCGGGAATACGCTGTTCATTCCATTTTTCCTGATTTCGGTCGGGATGCTGGTCAATCTGACGGTGCTTTTTTCTTCGCTGCGCGGCTGGGTGGTCATCGTGTCGATCACCGGGTGCATCCTGGCGACCAAGTATGCGGCGGCGATGCTGACCCGCCGGCTCTTTCATTACAGCGGGGACGAGGGAAAAGTCATCTTCGGTCTGAGCGTGGTTCAGGCCGCCGCGACCCTGGCCGCGGTGATCGTGGGGTACAACCTCGGGATCTTCGACGAATACGTGCTGAACGGAGCCATCGTCTCCATCCTGGTGACCTGTCCGTTGGGCGCGTGGGTGGTCGACCGTTACGGGCGGCGGATCGCCGACCGCGAAGCGCCGCAGCAGGAGCAGGAGCAGGCCGTCGTGGAACAGCGGATGCTGGTTTCGGTGGCCCATCCGGATTTCGCGCTGCGGCTGCTGAATCTTTCGTTTCTGTTCCGCAACCAGGGGCGTCCGGGGGGGATCTACCCGGTGGCCATCGTCAACGACCTGGACAATACCGACGAGGCGGTGGCCGGCGCCGAAAAGCTGCTGGCTCAATGCCTGATGGAGGGCGCTTCGGTCGAAATGGCGGTCACGCCGTCGATCCGGGTCGACCTGAACCCGGCCGACGGGCTGATCCGGGCGGCCAAGGAGCTGCGCGCGACGCAGCTTTTGGTCGGATGGAGCCGGAAATCGCTGCTTGAATCGCGGCTTTTCGGGACGGTTTCGGAAAAGCTTCTGGAATCCTGTCCCTCCCGGCTGCTGTTCTGCCATCTGGTGCGGCCGCTGAATCTCTCCCGCCGGGTGCTGGTGCCGTTTCCGGCGCTGGCCGAACGGCGCGGGGATCTCGCGGAGCTGCTCGGCGACATCAAGCAGTTGTCCGGCCAGATCGGGGCGACGCTGCGGATCTACCGCGTCGCCTCCGGGGAGTCCGATTTGGTGCGGCAGGCGGAAAAAGCCAGGCCGAAGTGTCCCCTGGCGGTGATCGAGGGCCGGAGCTGGAGCGAAGTCCATGCGCAGTTCCTGCGCGACATCGCCGGCGACGATTTGATTCTGATTCCGGGGGAGAGGCGCAGCGGGATTTTCTGGACTCCGGCGCTGGAGAAGCTTCAGAAGACGGTGATGAGCCGCTTCCCGGAAAACAACTTGCTCAGCGCCTACCCGTCGCTCTCCGTCCGGAGTCTGCGGGGGGTGCCGGACGCGTTGCTGCCGGGCGGCGGCCCGGAAATCGTTTCCGTGAATCTGCCCGCCGGCTCCGAGGGCGAGGCCGGCTTGCAGTGCGTGGCCGAAGAGGTCTTCGGCGACGACGCGACCCGGCTGGCGGTCATCGTGCCGATGCTGCGCCGGGCGCTTTCGACGCTGCCGCTCGAACTGGCCGAAGGGATCGCTTTCATCCACATCCACACCGATTTGCTCAGCCGCCCGGCGCTGGTCGTCGGCAGGTCGGAGCGGGAATGGCGCACTCCCGGACTGAAAGGGGCCTGCCGCGTGCTGATCACGCTGATCAATTCCGAGCTGGGCTCCGCCGAGGACCACCTGAAAATCCTCTCCGAGCTGGCCCGCGCCTTCCTCGATCCCGAATTTTCGCAGCGGGTGCGTTCCGCCGGTTCCGCGGGGGAGGTCGCGGAGCTGCTGCGTCTGCGGCCGCGGGGAGACTGAGATCATGTTTCAGCGGAGAGTCATTTTGCGCGGAACCGTCGAGGGCGTAGGCATGCGTCCGGAGCTTTGCCGCCGGGCGCGCCGGGCCGGACTCCGCGGCTTCGTCGTCAACCGGGGCGGCGAAGTGGAATTGCTGCTGCAGGGGGAGCGGGAAGGGGTGCTGCGCTGCTTCGGGGAGCTGCTGCGGAATCCGCCTCCGGGGAGCGTGTTCGAGCTGCCGCTCGAAGTTCACGACGCGGAGGCGGAGGAGATTCATCAGGACTTCCGCATCCTCGACTCGGGCCGGGAGGAGCCCTGGATCAATCTGCTGACGCCGCCCGATCTGGCCATGTGCCCGGAATGCCGGGCCGAAACGCGGGACCCCGGCGACCGGCGGTACGATTACGCCTTCAACAGCTGCGGCCGGTGCGGTCCGCGCGCTTCGCTGATCGCGTTTCTGCCCTACGAACGGCGCAACACCGCCTGGCGCGATTTTCCGCTCTGTCCCGAATGCCTCCGGGAATACTCCGATCCGGAGAACCGGCGTTTTCATATCGAGGGCATCAGTTGCCCCGTCTGCGGTCCGTCGCTGGTTCGGGAGTCGCTGGAAGAGGCCGCGGCGATCCTGGAGGCGGGCGGAATCGTCGGCGTGAAGAGCGTCGGCGGCTTTCAGCTCCTGTGCCTGCCGGAAGCGGCGGCGAAGATGCGCGAATTCAAGAACCGGCCGGAAAAACCGCTCGCGGTGATGGCGCGGAATCCGGAAGCGGTGCGCCGGAATTGCCGCATCGGCGAAGAGGAGGAGGCGCTGCTGACTTCGGCCGCGGCTCCGATCGTGCTTCTGGAATGGACCGGGGAGCCCCTGGCGGGCGTCAACCCGGACGACCCCGGCGACATCGGGGTCATGCTGCCGCCTTCGCCGCTTCACGAACGGCTGTTCGAGCGTCTGCGGGGGGATTTTCTGGTCGCGACCAGCGGCAACCGCCGTTCGGAGCCGCCGGCGTTGAGCGAGGAGGGCCTGACCGGCGTCGACGGGTTGCTGACCCATGGCCGCGACATCCGGTGGCGGCACGACGATTCGCTGGCCGTCTGCAACGCGGGGCGCAAACAGTTCTGGCGGCGGGCGCGCGGCTGCGGCTGGGCCGTGCCGGGCAAGCCCGGCTTCGGGCGGCGGGTGGCGGCCCTGGGCGGCGCGCTCAAAAACACCTTCTGCCTGGCCGATGCGG
>JAVBSD010000099.1:0-3896 GCA_031547325.1 Victivallaceae bacterium
CAAGATCAGCATATCATCGCCCGGCCATTCGGAATCCATGGTGTCGTAACCGATGATGACCTGCCAATGGCCGCCCCAATCCAGCCATTCCACCATGATTGGAGTTTGCTCCTGCAGCTTGGCGACCGTCCAGTCCCGGAATTGGAAGAAATCGGCAAACGTGGCGCCGTTTTCCAGCTTGCCCTCTGTGAGGCTGGAACGGGTGTCCCAGCCGATCGATGTGAAGTATCCTGCCATTTGGTCGACGGTGGTGGCCCATTCTGCGTCCGGCTGTTTTTCATCTTCCCGGGCGGCCTGATAGTCCGCGTGGTGCATGAGGTTGCCGATGGCGATTTCATCGCCGTCGGTTTTACCGAAATAGTGTTCCACCATCAGGGCGGCGGCGGGGCCGCAATGAACTTCGGTGGTCTGCTGAAAAGTCTTGAAGCCGGAGAGAATCGTGAGCGACTTGGTATTGGTCAGGTCATGGTAGTTCCGGTGTTTGAAATAGGGCGAATCGGGATGATCGCCCTGGCCGGCCGCGGCGTCGGCGCCGGCAATCCCGGTATCGCTGTCGGGCGGATGCGGTATGGGGTACTTGGGCGGATACGCGTTTAAAGTACTGGCCACCGGAAAATCAAAATAGGTGTCCGGATAAGGCTCATTGACCAGAGTGTAGTGCCACCATTCTTCCGGATACAGCTTGAAGCCGGCGGATATCATGGCGTTTTTCAGGATGTCCCTGTTTGCAGCCTGTTCCGGAGTGATGAGTGTAGTGCCATGATGGGAAACCGGCCCGAAAAAATCGAACGGCGACCCCATATCGACTTCCTTTCCGGTTCGGCGGTCCACCAATGTAAGATCCACGGTACTGCCCCGGGAATGGCCCGACCTGGCTACGATATAATCGAGCTCGAACAGCCTGGACTTATCGACCTCCGGGTAAAAGAGTTTTTTCATGGCGGTATCCGACTCGTCTTCGGCCCAGCGAACGAAATGATCGACCGCGGACTGCGGCCGGTAGGCATCGTAAATCTTGATGGCATACCCCTGGGCCTTCAAAAGGCTTTCGGCCTGTTTGAGAGACTGAGCCGCCCGGCGGGTCAGGATTGCCACCGGAGCCTGATAGGAATCGATCCTGGTCCCGACAAAATTGAACGTACTGTAGTAGCGGATTTCCAGTATTGCGTCCGGGACCAAATCCGTCACATGGACGAATTCCGGCGGCGGAGCGGGTGAGTGGTTTTGACATCCGAACGGTATCATGCTTGCGGACAAAAATATCAGCAGAGCTGCCAGCGATTCAGAGATTCTCATTTCCTGTCTTCCCGGGTTGATGCGTTCGGTTAGAAATTACTCTGTCATCCCCGAAATTTCAAATTGCCTATCCCTGTTATCCATAAAAATATGATACTGTCCTTCTTGGGTTTTCTGCGCATTAACGGCATTGTTCATGCCGGATCCGGTACCGCGGCGAAAGGAATAGCGATTTCAAGCTCCCCGCCGGGCAGCCCATGGCGATGAAGGTCAGCGGCGGGAGCGGCCGGGGCGGCGGCCGGTGGTTTTGAAGTAGGCTTTGGAAAAGGCGAAGGCCGAGGAGTAGCCGAGCAGCCGCGCGATGGTTTCGAGATCGTTGCCGGTCGCCGCCAGCAGCTCGTCGGCCTGGCGCATTTTGATTTTCCGAATCAGTTCCGAAGGCGCAGCGCCGTATTCTTCGCGGCACCGGGCGTACAACAGCGACGTCGAAATGCCGAGTTTCCGGGCCAGCCGCGCCGGCGTCCACAGCGTTTGCGGCCGGGCGATCAGGAGCGCGACCGCCCGGTCCAGGCGCGACGGCGCGACCTCCAGCGCCTGGACCAGCAACCGGGTCAGCGCCGCGGCGAAATCGCGCGCGGCGGCGGGATCGCCGCGGCCCGGCTCGAGGAGGTCGCGGTGGATTTTTTCGCTCAGCCAATGCGCCAGCGCGTAGTCGGGAAAAGGCCGGATCGCGAGCCGGTCGAGGTGCGGGTTGCGGCAGCGGAAGTACAAATGGCGGAAGCCCTCCGTCCCCTCCAGGGTCAGCCGGTGCGGCGCGAAACCCGGCCGGACCGCCAGCGTCCCCGGCGGCGCGGTGAAGGTGTCCCTGGCGCATTCGATGACCGCCGTCCCCGCCAGGGGAATCCAGATCGTCGCCATGTCCGGGCCGTTCTGCGGCGTGAAATCGGTGTCTCCCCGGAACGGGGTCGCGACTTCGGCGATACCGCCTTCGCGGAAGCCCGCCCGGGTCAGCGGCTCCAGTTCCGGCCGTCCGAAAGGCAGCAAATGCAGCCAGGAAACCGGCCAATATGTGGATTTGGATATTTTTTTCGATGATTCGGGCATTGTCAATATCATATTTTCAACTATAATTAATATAGGATCCTTTGGCGTAGATGCACCCTGTAAATCGGAATCGGATATGAAAAAGAGTGAAATCGTCCTGCCGCCGGAACACGAAGCGTTTTTGAACCGTCCGCGCCGGATCCTCTATCAGGAGGATTGCTGGCTGGTCGACAGTTGGGTCGAGCCGGAAGTGACCCGCGAGGAGTGGCTCGCCAAGCGTTTCGATCCGATCGCCGGGACGGCGGTCGACGTCTTTTTGTGGGACATCGGCTTCGACACCACCAGCGTGCGGACTTACCGCAAGGGTTCGCTGACGCCCTTCATCGACTGCCCGGTGCGCGACGCGTGGGAGGCCGACGGCTTCGACCTGATCGACGCGGCGATTGCCGAAGCCAGGGCGCGCGGCATGGAATCCTTCTGGAACCATCGGATCAGCGAGGTCGACCTGCCGCAGCCCATGGTGCGCACCGATGTCGCGATCGGGTGGGATGCTCCGGAGCGGCACAATCCGTTGAAGGCGCTCCACCCCGACTGGCTGGTCGAATGCTGGTGGCCGCAGGGGCTGTGGAACCTCGCCAACCCGGAACTGCGCCTTCACAAGGTCGCGGTGCTGCGCGAACTGCTGGAAAACTACGACCTCGACGGCATGCAGCTCGACTTCACCCGCCACACCCCGTGCCTGCCGCCGGGGCGCGAATGGGAGCACCGCGACGGTGCGGCCGAATTCGTGCGCCAGGTGCGCCGGATGATGCTGGAGGTGGCGGCGGCGAAAAAGCGGCCGATCCTGCTGGCGGTCAAGGTCGCCGAAAATGTCGCCGGCAACCATCTCGACGGGTTGGAGGTCGAGCGCTGGGTGGCCGAAAAACTGGTCGACATCCTGGTCGTCGGCGGGCGGACCGCCTGGGTCGATTTCGCCGGTTACCGGGCTTTGCCGGGGGCGGAGCGGGTCAGGATCGTGCCGATGTTCGACGGCCACCACACCGGCATCGGACATCATTACCCGGAGGTCGAATATCTGCGCGGGGTCTTCGGCAACTGGCACGAACAGGGGGCCGACTGGGTCGGGATGTTCAACTGGAGTTTTCACCGCGGCTTCGACGGCGAGGTCAAGTTGGCCGGGCCGGCGGCGCATCCGCCTTATGTCGCGATGCTGACCGAGGCCGCCGATCCGGAGCTGTTGCGCCGCAGTCCCAAGAGCTACGCCGCCGAAGGGCGGGGCGAATACCCCTGGGCCGGGAACTACCTCTACCGTTCGGACGACAAGCCGCTGCCGGCGTCGGCGGCGCACGGGGCGGGGGTGATGATCCCGCTGGAGATTTATTCGGAGCTGCCGTTGACCCGGCTTTCGGTTCAGATCGACAATCTCGAAGAGGGCGACATCGCCGAGGCGGCTTTGAACGGGGTGCCGCTCGAATGTGTCGGCTATGACGCGGCGCGGATGGACAAGTACGCCGGGTTCGACGGGGAGGTCCCCAAGCCGCGGCGGCCGGCAGCGGATTTCGCGGTGCCGCCGGGGGCGGTGAGGCGGGGAGGGAACCGGGTGGCGATCCTTTTTG
>JAVBSD010000149.1:0-3218 GCA_031547325.1 Victivallaceae bacterium
GGCGCCTTCGGCGTCGCACACGTAGACTCCGAAGACGATCTGACCGGTTCCTTTGGCCTTGACTTCGACCTCGTAGAGATCGCCGGACCGGACCGGATACAGTTTTTCGGTGTAGAGATCGTTCTGGTTTTCGAGGCCGACGAGGCGGACGGCGTTTTCGATATCGCCGTCGGCTTCGGTGATTTGGAGCATCTCGACGGTGCCGCAGGGTTTGCCGTCCTGGTCGGTGCTCTGGAGCCAGCCGATGGGCATTCCGTCCTTGATCCGGTCGAATTCTCCGTTCATGCTGATGTCGTCGGCTACGGCGGCGCATCCGATGGCCAGAATGGCCAGCAATCCGAAAATCTTCATGATTTCCTCCTCCTGTTTTCGGTTACGGATAAAATAATACGGAATCTCCCGCGATGCAAGCGGTTAACTGAAAATTAACAGAGACGATTTCCCCCGTGATTGGCTTCCGCGTTTGCCAAAACCCTCAGCAAGCTGCGCAAGCTCAATATCGCCCACGCCAGGGTCAGCAGCAATATGGTTGCCGCCGTTCCGATCGCGCCGTAAAAATAACTCGCCGCCGGCAACAGGATCAATGCCGGAATGATGACCGGATAGGTTATGGCCAGCGTCGCCTTGCGGTGGTTGACCGCGTTCAGGATGCCGTTGTGCACCTGGGTGGCGATCAGGAAACAGGCCGCCATCACCAGCAGCAGCGCGCTCCATTGGGCGTCGGCATATTCCGGGTCAAAGAGGAGGGCGATGATTTTCCGCCCCCAAAGCCAGAAAACCGGAAGGGCCGCGGCGGCCGCCAGGGCGCACCCGGCGGCCACCAGCCGGATTCCGCGGCGGACCAACAGGCAGTCGCCGCGGTAAAAAGCTTCCGCCGCCAGCGGCACCAAGGCCATGGGAATCGCGCTGAGCGCTCCGACCAGCATCGAAACCGGCAACGCGATATTGAAAATCGCCACCTCCTCCGCCGTGCTGACCACAGTCAACACCACCGTGCCCAGATCGCTGACGGCCGCATAACTCAAGGTCAATATGAAAAAAGAGCCGCCGGCGGTGAAAAATTCCCGCCGGACCTTGTTCGATGTCCGGGCCGGGTCGAGGCGGAAGCCGTGATGCCGCCACAGAATCCAGATCGCGGCGGCGGTCACGACGGCTCCGGGCAGAATATAGCCGGCGATCGCGCCGGCGCAGCCCCACAGCCGCAGCAGAGCCCACATGCCGCCGACCATCAGCAGCGCCCTGAGCACTTTCAGGACGTTGATGCCGCCGAACGCCTTGACGGCGTTCAGGGCCGAAAAGGAAAATGTCTCCATGGCGCAGATCAGTAAAAACGGAATGAAAAGCAGAATATCCGCCGCCGAAGTCCGCATCGGGAAATAAAAACGCTGAAGCAGGGGGACCGCCAGCGCCACGCCGAGCGAAATGACCGCAAACACCGCCAGGTTGTACTTGCAGCCAAAGGAAAAAAGCTGCCGCGCAAATCTTTCATGCCCTTTCTGCTTCAGTCCCGGCAGCAGAAAAAACACGGTTTCCGAGCTGCCGTACTTCGCCAGCACGAACAGCATGGTCAACAATGCCTGCATGCTGTAAAAGAATGCGTATTCTTCGAGCTCCAGCCCGTTGGCCAGGATGCGGCGGGTCAGGTATCCGGCAATTCCCGCCGAAGCGGTGCCGACGACGGATAATGCGGTCCCCCGCAGAAAAATCCGGTACCGTTCGTCCATCACACCCTCTCCGCGCCGCCGCAATGCGGCGAAGGGACGATTTCAAGTATTTTCATTTGCCGGAAATCTCCCGCGTCATGATTTGTGCGATGAAATCGCGCCATTGCCGGGAAACGGTTTCCGGATCGTATTTCGCGCGCAGCCGGAGCGCGTGATCCCGGAAAAAATCATAATCGGCGTGAAGCCGCCTCAGCGCCGCGGCAAACTCCTCCGGCTGAAACTCATCCAGCAGCAGCCCATTCCGCCCGTGCTCGACCAGGTCCCGGGCCGCCGGGAAACGGTTCAACCCCAACAGCGGTTTCCCGTGCGCCACGCATTCGATGCCCGAGATCGGGTAGCCTTCGAAGTCGGAGGTGAAAATGGCGATGGCGTTATGGTCCAGCGCCTGGCGCGGGTTCGCCGCGTAACCGTGAAAACGGACATTGGCCAGGTCCCGGGCCGCGAGCTTGAGCTTCGCCTCTTCCGGTCCGTCGCCATACAAATTGAACTGAAAGTCGCCGGCGGCGCGCGCCACCTCCAGAATTCGATCCACCCGCTTGGCGGCGGTCAGCCTCCCCAGAAACATCACGGTTTTCGTCTTCACCGCCGGCGCCTCCTCCTCCGGCGGCAGCGGAGTTTCGTGACGGATGAAGGGCGTCAGCTTGCCTTCCAGCTTCAGATAACGCTCGAAATGCTCCTTTTCGCAGGGCGAAAGCATGACCAGGGCGTCGGCGTAACGGTTGAACATGGCCACCTTGCTCCGGCGGGACCAGCCGCCGAAGTCATAACGCCAGAGCCGCATCTGTTCCGGAGCGGTGTGCTGGACGAAGATGACCCGGTTGTTCCGCAGGACCTGCTCGGGGACGAAGCAGCTTGCGGAATGGACGGAGTTGATGAGCAGGATGTCGCCGCCGGTCATTTGCCGCAGCAGGCTCCGGCGGATGTCCGGAATATCGAGCAGCAACGCCGCCACCCGCCGCCACCCGGTTTGCAAATAGGTTTCCGGGCCGCCGCGCCACCGGCGGGACCAGCCGGTGCGCCGTTCCGACTCGTTCAGGCGGACGATTTCGCCGGAACAGCTTTTCCGTTGCGCCAGGGCGCCCGAGTAAACCAGCAAAACCACCTGGAGCTGCTCCTGCAGCATAGCGGCCAGGTTGCGGGAAAACTGCTGGATTCCGCCGTAGGCGGTCGGATCGTCGACGAGGATGAATAATTTCATGGACAGTTTGTTTCGGGGCCGGATAAGGTCATGCGCATGAACAGCTTCATGACCCATGCGCTCGGCAGGCACAGCAGCCCGTAGCCGGCGGCGTGACGAATCAGGGCGCCGAAGGAGAAAAAGCTTTTGCGAAACAGGTAACGGCGCTGCAGCGCGAGCGTGGTCCGCAGGGTTGTTTTCACCTGGCGCTGCTTGATCTGGCCCGGACTGATCCGGTACCGCAGCAGCGCCTCCGGCAGATTGGCGATCCGGAACCCGGCGGCGGCGGCTCTCAGCCAGAAATCGTAGTCCTCCGC
>JAVBSD010000153.1:0-2624 GCA_031547325.1 Victivallaceae bacterium
GCCGAGGCCGAGGAAGACGCCGAGGAGGCCGCCGACCGCGAAGCCATCCGCGCCCTGTGGGACACCAAGAGTCCCGAGGAAAAAGTCCAGCGGCGGCTGCGCGACGTCTACAATCAGATCAGCCAGAGCGACCGTTTCGACATTCTGGCCATGCTGCTGACCTCGCTGGCCCACGCCTACGGTCCGCATTCGGATTACCATTCGGTCAAGCAGCTGCAGCAGTTCGACATTTCAATGAGCCTGTCGATCGAGGGCATCGGCGCGACGCTGACCAGCGACGACGGCTACACCCGCGTGGTCGAGCTGGTGCCGGGCGGTCCCGCGGCGCTGGACGGCGCCCTGCAGCCGGAAGACCGGATCATCGCGGTCGCCCAGGAGGACGGCGAGCCGGTCGACGTGATCGACATGGCCCTCGACAACGTGGTCCAGATGATTCGCGGCAAGCCCGGCACCCGGGTGGTGCTGACCGTTATCCCGGGCCGCCTCGGCCGCAATGCGGTGCCGCAGACGGTGACTCTGACCCGGGCCAAGGTGGACATCAAGGAACAGGAGCTCAAAAGCGAAATCCGCGAAATTCCCCGTCCCGACGGCGGCATCGCCAGAATCGGCGTCATCACCTTCAACAAATTCTACATCGACTTCAACGCCATCCGGCGCAACGATCCGGATTACAAATCGAGCGCCCGCGACATGCGCAAGATTCTCGAAGATCTTGAGGCGGCCGAAGTCGATTCCGTGGTGGTGGACCTGCGGCTCAACACCGGCGGCAGTCTGCTGGAAGCGATTGCCCTCTCCGGGCTGTTCATCGAATCCGGCCCGATCGTCCAGGTCCGCGACAACAGCCGCAAGGTCGAAGTGCAATACGACCCCGACGACGACATCGCCTACAGTGGTCCGCTGGTGCTCCTGACCAGCAAACTGACCGCGTCGGCGGCGGAAATCCTGACCGCGGCGATCCGCGACTACCGGCGCGGCATCGTGGTCGGCGACAGCCGGACCTTCGGCAAAGGCATGGTCACCAACGTGATCAATCTCGAAACCGACCTCTTGCGCCAGGTCAATCAGGCTTTCCCCGCCGGAGCGCTCTTCTATGAATTCCAGCAGTTCTACGGCGTCGACGGCGATTCCAACCAGCAGCTCGGCATCACGCCCGACATTGTGCTGCCGTCGTTGACCGAGGAGTTCGAGGTCGGCGAGAGTCTCAGCGACAACCATCTGCCGTGGAACCGTATCGACCCGGTCGAGCACTATACTTACAACCCCGCGCTCGCCGAATACCTCGCAGAGCTCGCCGCCCGTTCGGATGCGCGGCGCGCCGAATCGCCGGAATACCGGGAGCTGCTGAAAAAGATCGACGATTTCCGCCGAATTCGCACGCGTACCGCGATCAGCCTCAACGAGGAGACCCGTTTCGCCGAGTATCTCGACGAGCGCAAGGCGGCGGACAGCGAGGAGGAGCTGCTCGAGCGCGCCGACAACGGCGCCTCGGCCGGCCGCCGCGACCCGCAGCTTGACGAAGCGATCCTGATCGCCGCCGACTACGCCGAACTGCTGCAGCCCTGATTCCCTTAAGGACGCATGGACGATCTCCCGGAACATTGCGGCGACGCCGATGTCCCGGGCGGTCCCGGCGGTTATATGCTGCCGATCCGCCGGGCCATGGTATGGTTCGCCGTCGGCGTCTTCATCGCCTGGCTGGTTCTGATTCCGCAGTTCGTCCTTGCCGCCGGTGAATTGCTGGGGGTGAAGCTCGCCGCCGCCCGGGTGGCCTTTGCCTGTCAGGCGGGGTTGCTGGCCACCTTGATCCTGGCGGCGGCTTCGCTGGCCGGGTGGCGGCGTGCCAAAGCGTTTCTCGAAC
This sequence comes from Victivallaceae bacterium, assembly GCA_031547325.1. Taxonomy (GTDB): domain Bacteria; phylum Verrucomicrobiota; class Lentisphaeria; order Victivallales; family Victivallaceae; genus JAVBQJ01. The sequence goes on from JAVBSD010000153.1 coordinate 1,859, forward strand.
TGGTTCCCTCCAGGGACGGAGTCGTCATGGCGGCGGCGATGGCGGTGCCGCTCGTCGTGTTGATGTGGGGGGTTGGGATTGCGTGGCAGCTTGGCGGCGAGTGGCTGGGCTTCGAGTTCGGCGTGCCTTTGAACATTCAAATTGCGCGGAAGTCGGCGGCGGGGTTTCTGCTCGTCGCGGGCGGTGCGCTTGGGTTTGCGCCGTTCTGCGAAGAGGTGCTCTTCCGCTCCTGGCTTTTCGAGGGGGTAAAAGCCTACCTCGGGGTTCCGGCGGCGTGGGTTGCCGCCGCCGGGCTGTTTGTGGCGATTCATCTTTCCTGGGCGCAGGCGCCGCAGTTGTTGATTCTGGCGTTGGCGTTGCAGTGGGTGCGGCGGCGTTACCGTTCGTTATGGCCGGCGGTTGTTCTGCATTTCTGCAATAATTTGATCACCCTCGCGTGGTTGTTCTGGATGACGGCGTAGGCCTCTTCACCCAAAAAAACACTAACTAGTCGGCCGCGCGAAGCAAGGCCAGGGTCCAGGTGGGTCCCACCTGGCGCGGTCCAGCTGCGTAAGCTGGTCGCCTGTCTCAACAGGCGAAATGGTAGAGAAGCCCGGCCGGGAGGCCGGGCGGAGCCGCCCGGGCGGCGATGGTGGAGTGCGAGGGCGAAGCCCAAAGCACGGAACATGGAGCCGGGCCGGCCGCGCCACCGAAGCGCGTTCAAAAAGCATAAGACAGTTTGGAGACAAATAACGTACTTGTGCGAAGTACGCTCTCCCGGCTCCGT
>JAVBSD010000229.1:0-2995 GCA_031547325.1 Victivallaceae bacterium
TTTCGTTTTTTTACCTAAAAACCCCCCCGGGGGGGGGGGGGGGCGCCGCGCTCGCGCGCTCCCCCCCCCCCCGCCACCGGGTCTTCCAGGGTCGAATCCGGCAGCCGCAACCCGTTGTAGGGCATCACCGTGTTGAAGGGCGACGCGGCCATCCTGGACAGATCGCAGTCGGAGCCATGGCCCCGGCCTTCGCGGGCGACGCTGGAGATGAACCAGCCCACCGGCATGAAAGGTTCGCCGTCGACCAGGCAGCGGCCGAGTTCGTCGATGCGTACCCGCCCAACCGCCTCCGCCGCCACGGTCAGCGGATATTCCCGGACGGCGAAATCGCGGCCCGCCTGCCGCGGCGTCAGCCGGAGCCGGTAGTCGCCGGGAAGCAGTCCGGCGGTTGGAATCTCGGCGCGCTCGGCGGCCACCGGAACGGTTCCCCGGGCGGCCGCCGCGCCGCCGGAAACGATTTCATAAGTCAATTCCGGCACCGCGCCGCCGCCGGTGACGTAGACCACGACGTCGAGCGGCGTTCCGGCGACGATGCGCCCGGTCGAAGCGTTGACCGGGTAGACCGCCGCTTCGCCGACCAGCTCTTCGAGCACGAAGTCGTCGAACCAGGCCCGGCCGGCGGTATCGTGGCGCAGATAGGCCAGCAAGGCGTAGGTGAATCCCGGATCGGAGGGCGCGGTGAATTCGCCCGAATAGTGGCGCCATTCGCCTCCGGTATCGGCGACGATGTCCAGCATGGTGAAGCTGACCCAGGCGCCGCCGGAATACCAGTCGACGCTGACCGCGGCGCCGCCGCCCGGCAGCTTGCCGTCGGTTTTCAGCCACCAGCCGAGGCGGTAGCTGGAGCCCGGCTTGAGCTGGATCGGGCGTCCCATGAAGTCGTACCCCGACTGGCGTTCGACCTTCATGCCGTTGGTGCCGTTGCGTCCCCAGGGGCCGATGGCGTATTCTTTGGTCAGCGGCCAGGCGTCGAGGTCGGCCTCGAAGTCGCCGCCGGGCAGCGGCGCCGGCACCGCGACGACGTCGTCGCCGCCGGCGAAGCGCGCCGCCCCGGCGAGAAGCAGGAACAGGGTCAGCAGCTTGCTTTTCACGTTCAAATACTTCCTCATGGTCAGTTTTCGAGGTCCATGACGCCGCCGTGGTCCAGGTTGGACGCGACGTGGCCGTCGAAGCAGGAGACGTTGGCGCGGCGGCTGTGGCGGCGGTAGATCGGATAGTGATACTGCGCCACCGTGCCGCCGGGCTCGACCGTGCCGTTGGCGTTGCCGTAACGGGCCACCAGGATGCCGATCGCGTTGGAGCCGCCCACCGAAGCGGGGATGGAGTCGGCGATCAGGAACTTGTTGGAGGGATTGACGATGTCATTGAGCTTTTTGCCGCCGGGGCCGACGTCCAGGGTGATCTGGTTGATGCCGTAGCCGCTGTAGAGCAGGATTTCGTTGACGTCGGCCAGGAACAGCTTGATGTTGGAGGGGCTCTCCGCCGGGCAGTACCAGATCTGGTAGTTGGACTGGGAGTAAGGAGCGATTTCGCCGCCGGTGTACGGCTTGAGGTAATACCACATCACGTTGCCGGCGTAGCTGACCTGGGCGGCGGGACAGAACTCGTCGTTGTCGCCGACGTACATCATGTAGCTCAACACGATCTGCTTCAACTGCGACGTGCATTTGATCGACTGCGCCGCCGAACGCGCCTTGGAGAGCGCCGGCAGCAGCATGGAAGCCAAAATCGCGATGATGGCGATCACGACCAAGAGCTCGATGAGCGTGAATTCTTTTAATTTGCGCATTTTTTCACTCGCCTTTCGTTGTTGCTGGTTCTTGCGTATTTGAATGGTTCTGGTTCAACGGAATATCGCGGCTTCCTCCGGTTCGCGGCGCGCGCCGGCCCGGTTGAGAAAGTACTCCCGGTATCGGTTATAGAGATGCCCGGCCTGGAGATAGGCCGAATTGGGACTCATGAAGTGGCTGAATTCGAAGGTGATCGCCTTGTCGATGCCGGCGGCGGCGGCGGCCTGGAGCTTGAGCAGCATCTTTTCCCATTTGATCGGCAGGAATTTGATCGGCATATCGCGGTCGAAGCTTTCGCAGTTGGTCCAGCATTGCAAGCCGTGCCGCCGGGCCAGCATCCGGTTGACGGTGAGGTAGTCGGCCAGCTCGTCGTATTCGCAGTGGCCGTCCTGAAAGGCGACGATGTCCACCGCGCCGGCGATTCCGCCCAGGATTTCATCCCATTCGCGTTCGTGGGCGGCGACTCCGACGCCGGCGTCGCGGCCGAGCTCGCTGCCGAAGCTGTAGACGTTTTTGACGCCGTCGATGTAGGGCGAAATCATCACCGGCTTGCCGCCGGAAAGCTCCTTGCAGGCGCGTCCGACGCCGGCGTAGAGGTCGATGATGCCGGCGACCTTGCGGCTGACCTCCTGGTTGAGATACCAGCCGCCGAAGGCCCGGCGGTGGCCGTACCGCTGCCACACCTCTTCGACCAGGCGCAGGTTCAATTCCATTTCGCGGGCGAACTCGCCGGCGTGCCAGTACTTGCCGGAGTCGTAAGTGCCGAAATAAAACTGCATGCCGTACTTTTCCGCCAGCTCCAGAAAGAGATCCACCAGGTCGACCGGCGGCAGGTAGCAGTTTTCGCGCTCGGCCAGCACCCGCGACGGAAAGGTCATCCAGCGCCGGTGTCCCGAACGGATCAGGATCACCGTGTCGATGCCGACCTGCCGCATGCTGACAAAATCGCGCTCCCACTCCTGCCGTCCCCAGTTCTGGTGGGGAATGTCGTGGGAAATTTCGTCGAGAAAAGTTCCGCTAATCAGCATTTGCCGCTCTTTCATTGATCGGGTTGATTCTGGTCAATGCGTCGATGACCGCCACCGAGGAGCCGCCGCGCATTTTCAGGTCGATATAGTCGATGGTGGCGAGGCCGGGGTTGCCGCGCCGCCGGTCCAGCAGCTCCCAGGCCAGCTCGGCGATCCGTTCGGGCGAGTTCAGCACCG
>JAVBSD010000155.1:0-4874 GCA_031547325.1 Victivallaceae bacterium
AGAGCTGCAGCGAATAGGCGATGCAGAAGCCGCGGCACACGCCCTCGCTGACCAGGGGCGCGCGGATTTTTTCGCGCTGCATCTGGGCGTTGAGGCTCTTGGCCAGATCGGCGACGGCGATATAAACCCAATACCAGTTGAAAACCGGAATGAACAGAAATCCCACCGCCCGCCCCGGGGTGGTGTCGGCGCACTCCGGCGGAATGCTCCGGCTGGCCTGGTAGAGCAGAATCGCCCACAGAATCTTGACGGCGATCCAGCTGCCGAGGGTCCCGCCGGCGACGCCGAGGGTGGCGGCGATCCAGCCGGCGCTCCAGTCCCAGCCGTCGGCGCGGGCGATCAGAATGGTGGCGGCCAGGATGCCCAGCGCCGCCAGCGTCGCGGCCGCGGCGCAGCCGAGCACGATCCAGTAGGCGCTGTAAAGACGGTTGAAGTTGCCGATCTGCGCGGAGAGCGCCTCCTCGTTCAGCGGCACCTTGAGCAGCCGGACCAGCTCGGTGTCGCCGAGCTCCAGCCAGTCGGGCATCGCCTCATGCCACACCGGGGTGCGGCCGTCGATGCGTCCGGCGGCGATTTCCCGCTGGATTTCGGCGTCGGTCACCGGGCCGGTCGAATGCCCGTTCCGCTGATAGTACCAACCGGTGATCATTTTCTACTCCAGCAATCGCTGATGGAGGATGTTGATCGCCGCGTCGTGAAACTGGCGCACCACGCCGGCCCAGATCATGAAGACCACCACCACCACCGGAAAGATGAAAATCAACAGCGCCTGGGTCAGCAGCGCCAGAATGCAGAAGCTCAGGCTCAAGGCCAAACTGGGCCGCTGGGCGACCACCGCTTCGCGGCGTTCCTGGCGGGTCAGCGCCCGGCCGAGTCCGGCCACGGTCCAGAAGCCGGCGACGCCGGAAACCAGCGGCGTCGCGCTGAGGATGGCCGCCACCGCCGGGCGGAACTTGCGCTGGTCGCGCGGGATCACCGACCAGGTGCGGTAGATCAACAGGCCCCACAGCACCAGCAGCACGACGATGAACAGCGTCGCCAGCACCAGGATGACCAGCCAGAAGCGCGATTCGATGGCGAACCGGATCAGGTCGGCTCCGGGGTGGCGTCCTTTGTCCGCCGGGTGGATCATGTCGAGGATCGCCCGGATCGCCAGCGGCAGGATCAGCAGCATGCTCAAACCGAGGCAGATCCGGAAATCGCGGTAGATCCGGCCGAGCCGGCCGATGGCGTTGATGGTCTGGCACGGCGTATCCTGCTTGGCCAGCTCGGAATTGCGCAGCTCGACCCATTCGCTGGAGTGTTCGGAACGGATCGGGGTCATGCCGGTGATGACGCCGGCCGATTCCAGGCTGTTTATGTGGGCCTGGTCGACGGGACCCTGTTTCTGGCCTTTGACCAGGTAATACCATTTCTGCATATGTATCACATCCTCCGTTTTGCCGCTTCCACATAAAATAGCCGCGGATGGGCGCTTTTGCAAATAAAACGCGGCAAATTACAACCACTCGGCGTTGAAATTGAAGTCGCCGGAAATTTTTTCCTGCCAATAGGCGTTGGTCAGATCGTAGAAATCGGCGGCGCCGGGAATCCGCGGCAGCGACAGCACTTTTTCGGCGAGGACCCGGGTCAGGCCGCCCCGCCGGTCGCGGCGCACCAGAAATGCGGTGTCGCGGCCGTCGGTGATCCGGCCTTCGACCGGGACTTCCGCCCGGGTCACCAGCAGCGGCAGGCGGCCGAAGCGGTAGACTTCGACCGGCAGCGGCGACTTGGCGATCAGGGCGGTCAGGGCCTCTTTGTCGAGTTCGGGTTCGGCCTGGACCTGGATCACGCCGAATTTCGCCAGCTCCAGCGCCGCCAGCGCGTTGGCCACGGGCAGCGGGAAGCCGGTGACGATTTCGACGCCGGAATAATCTTCGAGCAGGATCAGCGCGTACAAGCCGGCGGCGCGGAAGCGGCGGATGCCGGAGCGGTACGCCTCGGCGATCATTCGCTTCAGCGATTCCAGCTGGCCGGGGGCGACGAATTCCGGCAGGATCGCCTCTTCGGTCGTCTTGCCGAAATCGAGGATCGACACCGCGCGCCGCGCCTTCGGGTTGCCGGGGAGGTCGCCGCGCGGGCGCATGGCGACGGTTTCACGCTCGGTCCGGGGGGCGGCGGCGCGCATCGAGGCGTAATCGTTGCGGAAGCGTTCCAGCGCCGCGGCCTCCGGCGAACGCAGCGCGGCCGGGTCCAGGCTTGCGGCGAGGTGGCGAAAGCATTCGCGGCGCGCCGCCTTGAGCTCCGCCGCCGGCAGAAACAGTTCCGGATTGGGACAGTCGAAGGCGGTCAGGCGGCCGACGGCTCCCCCGGTCGAAACCGCCACCGCGAACTCGGCGGCGACCTTGCCGGCGTCGACGCCGTGTTTGGCGGCCGGGGCCAGTTGCCAGGCGTGGCGCCATTCGGGGAACTCCGGCAGATTGGCGATTCGCACCGAAAGGCGGTCGGCGTAGAGCCCGACCTCCAGATCCAGCCGCGCCGGCGGCGGCGCGACGCGGTCCAGCCGGGCGATCGGGATGTTGAGATTGGTGCCGAGCTTGAAGACCAGCCCGTTGGGCGGCACCGGCTTGTCGCAGCAGATGAAACAGCGCTGGCCGGGCGCGGCGCTGCGGACCGGCTGGTCGTCGACCCGCATCCGGGTCAGGGTCAGGGCCGGTCCTTCGTCGCCGGAGGTCGGCTGGACGCGCAGGCGGTCGCCGATGCGGATTTTCTTTTTGGCGGTGAAGCTGAAGCCCTTGGCGGCCGCTTTTTCGACCCGGCCGACCAGCATGCCGGCGGCGCCGAGCGCTTCATGCTGGATCAATTGCTTCATGCCGTCGCCGGTCAGGAAGCCGCCGGTCCAGCGCCGGCCGCAGGTTTCGGACAGAAGCCGCCGGGCTTCGCCGAGCGCTTCGCGGGCCGCGGCGTCGTCGGGCGCGTCGACCATGCTCCGGTAGGCCCGGACCGCGTTGTGGACATAATCGGGCTGGCGCAGGCGGCCTTCGATCTTGAACGAGGCGACGCCGAGCCTGGTCAGGCCGCGCACCATTTCCAGCGCGCACAAGTCGCCGGTGGAGAAGAAAAATCCGTTGCCCTCCGGCCGGTAGAAGCGGCGGCGGCACGGCTGCTTGCACTTGCCGCGGTTGCCCGACGCCCCGCCGAGCCAGCTCGACAGCAGGCACTGGCCCGACAGCGAACAGCACAGCGCGCCGTGGACGAACACTTCGAGCTCGACCGGCGAATCCTCGCAGAGTCCCGCGATCTCGTCGAGGGTCAACTGCCGCTCGAGGATCACCCGTTTGATGCCGAGCCTGGAGGCCATCTCCAGCCCCGGACGGTTGTGGACGCCCATCTGGGTCGAGGCGTGGAGGGTGAGCTCCGGAAAGTATTCCCGCGCCAGGCGCAGGATGCCGAGGTCCTGGACGATCACCGCGTCGGGGCCGATTTTCGCCACCTCCGCCAGCATGGCGGCGGCATCGTCGAGCTCGGTTTCCTTGATCAGGGTGTTCCTGGTCACGTAGAGCTTGCGGTGGTTGGCGCGGGCGTAAGCGGCGAGGCGGCCCATCGAATCGAGGTCGAAGTTCTCGCCGCGTTCGCGGGCATTGAACCGGGGCAGCCCGGCGTATACCGCGTCGGCGCCGGCGTCGTAGGCGGCGAGGGCGCAGGCGGCGTTTCCGGCCGGAGCCAGGATTTCCGGAGTCATGGTCATTGAGTAAAATTCCTGTAAAAAAACGTAATTTCGTTTAATATAGTTTTACTTTGGCGTTTTTTATAGTAAATTATTAGAAAAAAACGGAGTTTTGTCTCAATTGAAAGCGGAATTGTCTCTCGCGCTGCGTTATCTCAAGCCGAAACGCAGTGAAGTCTCGTTAATTACAGTCATATCGGTACTGGGCGTGGCCCTCGGCGTCACCGTGCTGGTGGTGGTTCTGGCGGTGATGACCGGGTTCATCGATCTCTTCAAGGAAAAGCTGATCGAGACCCAGGCGCATTTACAGGTCAGCCGGCCCGGCAGCTATCTCGCCACCACCGGCCCGATCATCGAGGAGATCGAAAAGATCGGCGGCTCCGGCGCGGCGGTCATCAACATGCCGGCCCTGGTCCAGGACAAACGCAACCGTTTCGTGCCGAAAATGCTGATCGGCATCGATCCGGCGGCGCTGCTGCAACACTACGACGCCGAGCGGATGCTCCGGCACGGCAACCTGGAACTCAATCCGGGCGAGGTCCTGGTCTCGACCAAGGTCGCCGCCGAATTCGGGCTGCGGCTCGGCGACAAGCTGCTGGTGCATTCGCCGGAAAAGCTGGCCAAGCTGATCGAGGTCGGCGAGGACGGCGGGGTCAAGCTCAGCGAATCCGGGGAGGTCTTCCTGCCGCACGAATTCACGGTGACGGGGATCTTTTCCTTCGGCAAAGCCGATTTCGACAGGAACTTCCTCTTTGTCGGGCTCGACGACGCGGCCGAGCTCTACGGCGTGCGCTGGGGCGCCGCCACCGCGGTCTTCGGCTGGGTGCCCGATCCGTTCAATATGAACGGCGAACTCGAGGCGCTGCGCGAAGCGCTCCAGCGCCGCTACGGCACGGGGATGGCGGTGACCAGCTGGGAGGAGTCCAACATGACCTTCCTCGGCGTGCTCGAAGTGGAGAAGCGGATGATGTTTTTTCTGCTGATTTTCATCATCCTGGTGGCCGCGTTCAGCATCACCACCACCCTGATCACCACGGTCTATCAGAAAACCCGCGAAATCGGCGTGCTCAAGGCGCTGGGCTCGACCAACTTCCAGATCATGCGCGTCTTCATCTGGCAGGGGCTGTTCGTCGGCGTGCTCGGGGCGGGCTTCGGCTGCGGGCTGGGG
>JAVBSD010000332.1:0-3933 GCA_031547325.1 Victivallaceae bacterium
CGAAACGCTGGCGCTGATCGAGCGCCACTTCGGCGGTTTCGCTCCGGCCGAAGCACCGGAATACCGCCCGGCGGCGGACGCGCCGTTCGCTCAGGACGTCGAAGCCGAGGTCGCCGGCCCCGACCCGGAGACGGTCCTGATCGGCTACCGCCTCGACAACACGCCCGACAACCGGCGCAAGCTGAGTCTGGCCGACGCGATGCTGAGCTACCGCGACGTCGGGTCGCTGGAGGTCCTGACCCGCGCCGGCGTGGTTCAGGGGGCCGGCAGCGGTCCCCTGCTGCTCAACGACTATCTGATGCTCTACCTCTCCGGCCAGCCGCGCCCCGACCAGTCGCTCGAAGAACTGCGCGATCTCATGGTCAACTGCGTCGACATGCTGCGCCGCGGCGAGTTCGAGGACTGGCAGCTCGAAGCGATCGTCAACAACCTCTACTACGATCAGCTGATCTCCCTGGAGGGGCGTGCCGAAGGCGCGCGCTGGCTGCTGGACTGCTTCAGCTCCGGCGTCACTCCGGAGGAGGAGATCGCCGAGTACCAGGCGATGCGCGAAATCACCCGCGAGGAACTGATCGCGTTTCTGAACTCCGAACTGCCCGCCGCCAAGGTCACCGTCTACAAGACCGAAGGCGTGCCGGAGCTGGTCGCCGTCGACAAGCCGCCGCTGACCCCGGTCCCGCTCAACGACGACCAAACCTCGGAATGGGCGGAAGCATTTTTCGCGCTGCCGCCCTCCCCGGAAACGCCGGTCGAATTTCTCGATTTCGCCACCGCGATGCGCCATGACGGCAATTTTTACAGCGTTTCCAACCAGCTCAACGACCGATTTTCGTTGCGTTTCGTCTGGCCGGCGGGGCGTTTCACCGACCTCGAACTGCCGCTGGCGGTGAGCTACTGGCAGAAGATCGGAGCCGGGGACTTTTCCGCCGACGAATTGAAGCGCGAATGGTTCCGCCTCGGGGTGCGCCTGCTGGCCGGCGTCGACGGCGAAACCATGACCGTCCAGCTCGACGGATTGACCGCCAACTTCGACGCGGCGCTCGCATTGCTGCAACTGACCATCGCCGACCCGACCGCGGACCGGGCGGCGCTCGACACGCTGATCGAACAAATCCGCAAGGGCCGCGCCAACGAGCGCAAATCCCGCGACAGCATCGCCGACCGGCTGTGGAACTACGGTCTCTATGGCAGCGACACACCCTCCAGCCTGGCCGTCGGCGACGCCCGCCTCGGCGCGATCACGCCGGCCGAACTGCTGGCCAAAATCACCGCGCTGCCCGAATACGAGCATGAAGTTTTCTACTACGGCCCCGGCGACCCGGAGCAGGTCGCGGCCAGAGTCCGGGCGATCCTGCCGGACGAAGGCGCGACGCGGAAATTCCCGGAGCCGCGCCGCTTCACCATCCCGGAATTCACCGCCGACACGGTCTATCTGGTCAACTTCCCGACGTCGCAGCTGCAATTGAGCCGGATCGTGCGCGAAGAGCTTTTCGATCCGAATCTGGTGGCCTTCCAGGATCTTTTCAACACCTATGTCTACCGGCTGGCCTACCAGGAGCTGCGCGAAGCCCGGGCGTTGGCCTACATCGCCGGCAGCTACATCGCCAAGCCGGGGCGCCAGGGCCAGTACGCGGCCGGCCTGACCCGAATCGACGTCCAGCGCGACAAGGCCGTCGAAGCGTTGGCGGCGATGGCCGAATTCGCCGCGTCCGTGCCGCGCCAGGAGGCGTTGTTCGAGCTCGACAAAGCGCGACTGATCACCAGTTTGAGTTCGCAGCGCGTCGTCAAGGAGGGCATTTTCGGGGTCTTCGAAGCCAACCGCCGCCGCGGCGTCGACTACGACCTGCGCCGGACCGAGCTGGAGCAGCTGCCCGGAATTAGCTTGGATGACTTCATCGGCTACTGCCGGCGGCATTTGGGCGATCGACCGGCGCACTGGCTGGTTTTCGGCGACCTCGACGGCATTGACCGGGAGATTTTCGCGCCTTACGGCGAGGTGGTGGAACTGAGCGTCGAGGAACTTTTCCCCGCCGACTACTGATCCCCCAAAAAGCAAAAAAGAAAAATAGTCGGCCTTGCTGCGCGGCGGCCGACTATTTTATTTTTTTTATTTTTTATTTTTGCGTCAGCGGATCGGGTGAATGTTCACCGGAATGTACTGTCCGACCTCTTCGGCCGTCACCATCACCGGCTCGGCGACCAGCCGGTTCCCCCCATGCACCCGCAACGCGACCCGGTGGCTGCCGGCCGTCCCCTGCGGATACCCTCCGGCCAGGATCTTCACATCGTCGTAGAAGACACTCAAACGACCGTCCTCGACCACCACCCTGACCACAACTTCCGTGTCCGGCTTGCCATAGGTCCGGCCGTAATTGGCGATGGTGACGTCGCACTCCTCGCCGTAACTGAACTCGTTCAGCCCCTCGATCAGCCAGCCGGCCGCCGCGTCGTGGCGGATCACCATCTTGTCGAATTCCAGATAGAATTCACCGCTGTGGATCAGTTTGAATTCGAAACAGAACTCCTCCGGCAGGTAATCCGTGAACAGCGCCCTCGCGAAAGAATCGTCGGAACAGGCCAGCGTCACGACGCCACCCTCCCCGGCCGTTTCCGCAACCGGACTGCCGCTCAGTTCCCAGTCGCCGGCCCCGAAATCGCGGCGGGCCGGGTAATCGCCCACCGCCGGCATCACAAACGGCGTCTGCGCCGGATCGGGCAGATTCAAGGATGCGACATCGACCGCCGCCGGAGCCACGTGGAAAAGACGCATCGCCTTCTCCGGCACCTCGAAGCTCAGAGCCGTCCCGGCAAACTCGAACCCGGCGCCGGTGAACAGCGGCGTCACCTGCAATTCTTCGCCGGGGAACAGTCCGTCAAGCTCAAGCCGCGTCTGCCGAGTGCCAATGTAGCGCAGGTTGGCGGCCGCCACGAAAGCCTCGCGCTCCCCCCGGTAATAGCTGACCAACACCTCCGGATTGCGGTTGACCAGATGCGGCTGCTCCTGCCAGTAACCATAGAACTTCGCCCCGGGGTCCCGGGTGGTGACCAGTTGGTAAAAGGCGCTTTCGACCGGATGGGCGCCGATGGGATTCTCGGCGTCGTGGGTCAGCGCCCAGGGCAGCGCCTGTTTGGTGGTCAGCGTCGAGTCGATGTAGAGCACCGGCAGGAACAACCCCCGGAAGCCGAAGGCCTTGCCCGAATAGGCGATGGCAAAGCGCTCCGGATCGAGCAAATATCCCCGGCGGTAGCGCGCCAACTGTTCGCCCTCGTAAAAGAAGTCGCTCAAGCCCAGGGTCGCCAGATGGAAGCTGCCGCCGGTATGCGCCCAGATCATGTCGTCATGGCCCCGCGAATCGAAAATCCCCCGGACCCGTTTCATGAAGGCGCGCTGCCCCGGCACCCGGCCGTGATCGAACGAGTCCTCCCAGCGCACCGGCAGCCGGTCGTCGCATTCGTGCAGCGGATTGTCACAGTGGAAAGGCACGCTGGGACCGTCGAAATAGATGGCGTCCAGTCCGGTTTCATCGACGATCTTCTCGACGCCGTCGAGCAGGAGATCGAGTCCGGGACCGCGCAGGCAGCTCAGATAACAGCGGACGCCCTTGCCCGGCTCATAGGCGCGTTCGTAGAACATCGTCCGGTTGGGAGCGTACAATTCGTCGGGATAGTCCCGGAAATAAGGGGCGTTTTCGGCCACGACCTGCCCGAAGTAGAGGAAAAATTTCTTGCCGGCGGCGTGGGCGGCTTCGGCCTGTTCCCGGATCATCGGAATCTTGCTCTGATCCGGGTAGGACTGAAAATCCGACCATGCTTCAAACAGCAGCTCCATCCGGTCGCGGTACGATTTCACCGGCACGGGGCGCAGCGGCGTGGGCTGGAGGAAAAATTGGAAGACCGTGTCGTCCCCCTCCACCTGTCCGGCGGCGGTCACCA
>JAVBSD010000242.1:0-2699 GCA_031547325.1 Victivallaceae bacterium
GCCCACCCGCACCGCCGAGCTCGGGAAACTGCTGGCCCACCAGCCGGCGCCGGCGGCGCTGTCGGAGGCGATTGCCGTGCCCGTGTCGCGCCATTCGCCGAATCCCGGCGCCGCCGTCCCCGAAAGCGTCCGCCATTCCGGCGCCGGCAAATATCGGAACGGAACCTCCGCCGCCAGGCCCGCGCCGGACGCGCCCGTCATATAGTTGACTTCAGCCATCGCGCTTCTCCCGTTTTTTACAATGCAATATAATGCATCCTCAATATAAAACGAACGCAAAAATGGAATATTTTCAACATTTCCGGCATATTGACAAATCTCCGGCGCCGGTCTATTATAATAATAACAGAAAATGCCAAGCCATGGGGGGATCCGAATCATGCAACACCGTCCGCTGACCATCAAAGACGCCGACGCGCTGTCCCGGCTGGCGCAATCCGTAGGCTGGCAGCAAACCCCGGAGGACACCGCCGGCATCATCGGACAGTCGGGAAACTTCATCGCCGGCATCCTCGAAGGCAGCGAACTGGTCGGCTGCGCCGCGGCGATGGTCTACGACCCCGCCAAGCTCGCCTTCATCAACCAGGTGATCGTCAGGCCCGACCGGCAGCGGCGCGGCATCGCCCAATACCTTGTGGAAACGCTGATGCGGCAGCTCGAAGGCTGCCGCACGCTGCGCCTTTACGGCACCGAAGCCGGCATGCCGGTCTACGAGCGGCTGGGCTTCCGGGCCTATGCCCGGCTGGGCCGCTGGAGCGGAAGCTCCGCCACACTCCGACCCCGCCACCCCGACATCGCGCCGATGACGCCGGAGGAATTGCCGACGGCGATCGAATTCGACCGCGCCAGCTTCGGCATGGAACGCGCGGCGATGCTGACCCGCCTCTTCAACGGCTTCCGCGGCCAGGCGTGGACGGCGCGGCGCAACGGCCGCTTCAACGGCTTCGTCCTCGGCCGCACCGGCACCGTCGGGACGATACAATGCGAAGACCCCGGCCTGGCGCTCCCGCTCCTGGAACACGCGCTCCACCGCCCCGACAGCCACTCCGTCACCGTCGACTGGTTCGAAGCTTCGCCCTCCATCGAAGGCTTCGCCGGCCTCACCCGGCTCCAGCCGATGATGGCGATGCAATACGGAGCCTCCCTGCCCCCGCCGCCGGATAAATACCGCGCGGCGCTGGGAGCCGACGTCGGATGACTTTCGAATATTATATAACGATTCTTGCGTTTTTTACATCCCGCGCGACTGGCCGCCGCGAATAACGGCGGTACATTAATGGTCTTATGAAGATCTTTCCGTGGCTGCATACCCTTTCCCGCGATCCGGCGGAAATCACCGGAGAGTTCCGCTTCCCCGGCGGCTCCGGCTGGCTGGCCTGCGCCCCGGGTTACGACCCGGCGTCGGGCCGCGTCATTCTGAGCTTCCACGGCCGCGGAGGCACCGCCGCCAACAACAACCTGACCGAAGCGGGCGCGGCAACCGCGTTCCGCCGCCGTCTGGCGAAGGAGGGGTGGCTGATCGCGGTCCCGGAGTCGGGAAGCGCCGCCTGGGGCGGCCGCGGCGGATTTCAAATCACTTTGGCAATGCTGGAATTCCTCGGGGCCCGGATGACGCTGCCCGGAAGGCTGCCGGTGCTGGGCTTTTCGATGGGCGGGCTGACCGCGCTCGTATTCGCGGCGCGGGCCCCGGAGCGGACGGCGCGGGTCGCCGACGTCTTCGGCATCGCCGATACCGAACGCTTCGCCGAGGAAAACCCATGCTACCGCGAAGCGCTCGCGGCGGCCTTCGCCGACCCGGCGGCGAGACGCGAAGCCAATCCCGCTTGCCGCCTCGACGCGCTGGCGGAAATTCCCATCGCGATCTTCCACGGCACGGAAGACGCCATCGTTCCCTTCGCCCAATCGCAGCGGCTGCATGAAGCGCTCGCGCCGCGCGGCCGCTGCACCCTGACGCCGGCGCCGGGCTACGGACACGAAAACCGCATCCTGGAAGCCATCGGCGACGATATCATCGAATTTTTCAACCCGGAGAAAACATGAACGACCGCGACGCCATCATCCGCCACTTCAACGAGGATTACCGGCCCTGGACCTGGGTCTTTTACGGCGACTCGATCACCCACGGAGCGCTCCACACCTACGGCTGGCGCAGTTTCGTCGAAATCTTCAACGAACGCCTGCGCTACGAAATGGGCCGCATCATGGAGTGCGTCGTCAACTCGGGCAACAGCGGCAACACCACCCGGCAACTGCTCGATCCCGTCCAGTACGACTGGCAGGTCCGCCGCTTCAAGCCGGACGCGGCGATCATCATGATCGGCATGAACGACCCGGTCAAGGAAGTCGACCGCGAAACCTTCCGCGGCAACGTCGCCGAGCTGGTCCGCCGGCTCCGCGCCGACGGCGTGATTCCGATCCTTCAGACCTGCAACACCATCGACGCTCCGGGCGTCAACGACCCCTGCAACGGAACCCGCCTCGCGGAAGTCCCCCACTACATGCAGATCGTCCGCGAAATCGCCCGGCAGGAAAAGTGCATTCTGGTCGACAACTTCAAAATCTGGCAGGATACGGTCGGCGACCGGGCCGCGGCGGCCGGATGGGTCGACGACCCGATCCACCCCAACGCCCACGGCCACTGGCAGATCGCCCGGGCCATCTTTCAGGAGCTGGGACTCGATTCCCCCGACAGCACCTGC
>JAVBSD010000035.1:0-3815 GCA_031547325.1 Victivallaceae bacterium
CCTGATGGGGCTCAGGCTGCTGCCGCAACTGCGCCAAATCAACATCATCGTTGAATCGACCAGCGACGGCGACGCGCAGGTCGCCGAATTTGGGGAGTGGCAGCGGGAAAATGCGACGCTTCTGAAGGGAATTGAAATCCATTTCCTCTCCAGCCGGGATCTCACCACCCGGGAATTGCTGGAGGCCGTGGCCGGGCTCCCGCAGGATTCGCTGCTGCTCTTCAATTCATGGTGCTCCGACAACGAGTCGACCACGGAAAACATCTACACGGTGCTTCCCAGAGTGCGCCAGCTCTTTCCTGGCCTGATCATGGGCCGGGTCAGCGATTACATTCCCTACGGCTCCGCCGGGGGGATGGTTCTCTCCGCTTCACGGCAGGGACGCCAGGCCGGCGAAATGGCGCTGCGGATCATAGGCGGCGAATCCGCGGGAAGCATTCCGGTTCAAACCGGCTCCAAAATGCCGATCTTCGATTACCCCTCGCTGCTGAAATACCATGTCAGCCTGAGCAATCTGCCGCCGGGCGCCGAATTGCGGAACAGGCCGCCGGGCTTCTGGGCAACTTATTGGGACGACATTCTTTATATCATCGGCGGCTTGTTTCTGCTCTGGTTGGGCGTGACCTTCCCCGCGCGGACCCGGCGGCAGGCGCAGAAAAAAACCGCCGCCATGTTCGAGCATCTGCCGCAATACATCTTCGTGGTCAACCGCTCCGGCGAGGTCCTTTACAAGCACCTTTCGGAAGGCGCCGCGTCCAATCTGACCAACTGCAACCATATGGGGGAGCTCCCGGAGGAGATCCGCGACCGCTTCCGCGCCGCTGTGGAAGAGGTGTTCAGCACCGGCGAAAAACTGGAATTTCAATACGACGTCAACGGTCGGAACCGCCGCGCGGAATTCATTCTCCTGCCGCCCTCCAATCCGTTTCGCCAAAAAGCGGTGATGTGGATATCCACCGACCAGACCGAGCTGTTCCGGGCCCACGCCGACATGGCGCAGCTGGCGGAGCGTTTCCACCTGATGCTCAACTCCATCGGCGACGGCGTCATCGCCACCGACGTCGCGGAAAATATCACCCTGATCAACCCGGTGGCGGCCAAACTGATCGGCATCGACCAGCGGGAAGCCGTCGGCCTGCCATTGAAAGAGCTGTTCAGGATCGTCAGCTATATCGACGGCTCGACCGTGCCGTCGCCGCTGACCACGGCGATCGCCGAAAAGCGGATTGTGGAGCTGGCCAACCACACCGACCTGATCGCCCGGGACGGCACGCGCCGCCACATCGCCGACAGCGCCGCGCCGTTGCACGCGGCGGACGGCGAGACCATCGGCGGCATATTGGTGTTCCGCGACGTGACCGACGAATACAACAAACGCGACGAATTGCGCCGCAACAACGCGACGCTGGACAGCATCTCGAAAGTGGTGCATTTCGTTCATTTCCGCCACGACGGCCGCGACATGATCACCGACGACTCCGACGGCCTCCTGGCGGATTTCTGGCTGTATGAAAACGGTTCGCCGGTCCCCCCGGAGCGCTGGGTCTCCCCGGACGATCTGCCGGAATTCGAAGCCGCGCAGCAAAAGCTGTTCGGCGGCGAAACCGACGAACTGGACATCGTCTTCTCCGCCGGCGCCGGCAAAAAACGTTATTTTTCGATGCGGATGATCCTGACCGTCAACGCCATCAACGGCAAACGCGAATACTGCGGCGTGCTCCAGGAGATCACCCGCAGCCGGGAACAGGAGCTCAGGCACGCCGACGAGCTGAAGCTGCTGGAGGTCATCATCAACAACCTGCCCGGTCATATTTTCGTCAAAAACGCCGACAAGGGGCTGACCTATGAAATGTGCAATCGCGCATTTGCCGACATCATCGGCGTCCGGCCCGGCGAAATCGTCGGCAAAAGCGATTCGGAGCTGCTCGCCCACGACCGGGAGTTCCACGCCTGGTTCGAGGAAAGCGACCGCAAGCTGCTGGAAACCGGAAACGCCGTCGACGGCCAGGGCGTGTTCACCAATTCGCAGGGCAGGACCTTTGCGCTTCAGGTCGTCAAAAACATCGTCAAACGTTCGGACGGCGCCCGCCTCCTGATCGGCATGGGCATGGATATATCGCACCAGTATCAACTGGAACAGGAGCGCAAACGCTCCATCGAATGCGAAAAGCTGATCAATTCTTTGCTGTCGATGGTGTTGCAGGACCCCCATTTCGAAAAGATGATCCCCGAGGTGGTCCGCCTGCTGGGTACGGGAATCGGCTGCGGCAACGCCTATATCGTCTTCGAGGACCGGGCTTCCGGAACGCGGACCGTCCACCGCTGGGTCCGGGGCGGAATCGATCCGGCCCCGGTGGAACGCCTGGCGGAAATGGACTCGCTGAACGGCTGCTGCGAAGGGGAATACCTGCTGGTCAACGATGCCGCCTCGCCGGCGCCGCGGTTGTCGGCGCATGACCAAACGCTGTTGGCGGAGTGCGGCGTAAAATCGGTGCTGAACTGCGCCATCTCGGACAACGGCCGCTACGGCGGCTTCCTGGGCTGCGCCGACTTCGGCGGCGGCAAGCGCTTCGACGACGCCGACCTTCATGCGCTGCGCAGCGCCGTCATGGTGCTGAGCCTCGGCCGCGACCGCTTCCGGCAGACCGGGGAGATCGAAAACCAGGCTTCGTTCCAGGCGCAGCTGATGGAAAACATCTCCATCCCGCTGGTCATTCTCGACCTCGAAGGCAGAGTCGCCGGCGCCAACCGGAGTCTGTGCAAGATGACCGGCTCCATGCCGCAAAACGCCATAGGCCGTCCATGCCACGAGCTTCTGTGCCGCAATGCCGAAATGCCTCCCCTCCAGTGTCCGCGGTTGCAGTGCATACGCCTCAAGGGACTCTTCCAGGCCGAGATGACTCTCCATGACCGCCAGTTCATCGTCAGCGCGCATCCGATTTTCGACCGCGCCGGCAGGATGACCAATATCCTGCAGTCGTTTTTCGACATCACCGACCTGACCCGCCAGCAGATCGAGCTGCGGCGCGCCATGGAGCAGGCCCAGGCGGCGGACCGCGCCAAAAGCTACTTCCTGGCCACGGTCAGCCACGAATTGCGCACCCCGCTGAACGCGGTGATCGGCTTCAGCGAACTGCTGCAGGACGGCGACGTCCGCCAGGAAGAGGCGCAGGAGTATCTGCAATCGATCAACTTCGCCGGCAACGCGCTGCTCAATCTGATCAACGATGTGCTGGACCTCTCCAAGCTGGAGGCGGACCAGGTCAACATCGTGCCGGTTTCGACCGACATGCACTCGCTGCTGGGCGAATTGTCGTCCATCTTCAGGCTCAAGGCCAAAGAGAAAAACCTGACGGTGAAAATGACCAGCCACAAGCTGGACTCGCCGCTCTTGATCGACACGCTGCGGATGCGCCAGGTGCTGCTGAACCTGGTCGGCAACGCCATCAAATTCACCAACGAAGGCTCCGTGGAAATCGACGCCAATTTCCGCCCGAATCCCGGGACCAACGCCGGCACCCTCACCATCCGGGTCACCGACACCGGGCTCGGCATTTCGCCGGAGAAGCTGCAGCAGGTGTTCGACCCGTTCGTCCAGGACGATTCGACCAAAGGCAACAAGACCTATGAGGGCTCCGGCCTCGGCCTGGCGATCTCGCAGCGGCTGGTCCGCAAAATGGGCGGGGAAATCACGCTGGAAAGCACTCCCGGCAAGGGCAGTATTTTCACGGTCCGCATCGACAATGTTCAAACCGCGGAAGCCATCCACAAGGGCAGCCTCAAAGCCACCCCCGCGATCAGCGCCGCCGCCGCCA
>JAVBSD010000303.1:0-3289 GCA_031547325.1 Victivallaceae bacterium
CCTGATGGCGCTGGTGTGCCGGACCGAGGTCCACCACATGCTCGAAAAGGTCGAATGGCCCACCATCATGTTCTTCTGCGGACTGTTCATGATGGTCGGCGCGCTGGAGCACCGGGGCGTCTTCGAATTCCTCGGCAACGGGATGGTCCACCTGACCCAGGGCAACTTCGCCCTGACGTTGATGATCATCCTGTGGGGCGGCGCGCTGCTCTCGGCGATCATCGACAACATCCCCTTGGTCATCGCGATGATCCCGCTGATCAAATCGATCATCCCGGCCTTCGCCAGCCAGATGGGACTCGAAGGCGCCGAGGAGATCTCCCAGGTGATAGCCCAGCCGCTGTTCTGGGCGCTGGCGCTCGGCGCGTGCCTCGGCGGCAACGGGACGCTGATCGGCGCCTCCGCCAACGTGGTGGTGTCGCAGATCGCCCGCAAGAACAACTACCGGCTGACCTTCAAGGACTTCACCTGCTACGGCTTCCCGATGATGCTGCTCTCGCTGGTGATTTCGACGGTCTATCTGTACTTCCGCTATCTCCACTAAAATCAACCGCCAACCCGGGCGCGAACGGCAATCCGCCGTCCGCGCCCATTTTTTTTGTAGTTTTTTTGTGCTCACCTATTTTATTTTTATATATTATAAAAAATAAAAGTATAAGAAACTCAAAACAAAAGGCGGCCATGGGTACCATTTGCGACGAATTGATTTATAATCTGGCCCAGCCTCCCGCGCGGAGCGGCCTGCGGCTGAAGTCCGAACGCGAACTCGCCGGCGTACTCAACGTCCATTACCAGAGCATCAAGTACGCCATGAGCAAGCTGGAGCAGGGGGGCGTCGTCGAGCGCCGCCGCGGCTCGGGGACCTTCCTGCGCAAAGTTCCCTCGTCCCGGACGCCGGAACGCTTCCCGGACCGTGCCGCCGAACTCTTTCTGGCCGACGCCGGTCTCGGGCGGCTGCTCGAATCCGACAAGCCGATGCGCCCCTTTGAAATCGCGCTGTGGGGCTTCCACAACGAAAACTGCCTGTACGAGTGCCAGGTGCGCGACGGCATCCGCGATTATTTCCGCCGCGACGGCCACAACCTGACGGTCTTCGCCTTTCCCAGGGACCGGCGCACGCCGCAGGACCTGGCCCAGGCCCTGACGGACTCCGGCAAGCAGTTCGACGCGGCGCTGGTTTTCGTCTGCGTCGCCGACGCCTACAAGGAGCTGGAGGAGCTGCGGGAGACGCCGGTATTGTATTTGCTGAACGAAGCCGAGCCGACCAGCTTCCGGCAGCAGCCGCTGGCCGACTGCGACCAGCACGAAATGTTCGAGCGCACCGTCCAGATTTTTGCCGAAAACGACTACCGCCGGGTCGGCCTGCTGACCATCGCGTCGCACCGGAAACGCGACTTCAGCCTCTTCGAGCGCGCCTGCGGCTACTACGGCATCGCCGCCGCCGGCATGGAGGCGGCGGCGCTGGAGCCGGAAGCGGCGGCGGCGGCGGTCAAAAAGCTCTTTCCGGCGGACGACCGGGCGGCGTGGCCGGAGGCGCTTTTCTGCGCCGACGACATCCTGCTGCACCTGTCGCTGCCGTTCCTGCAGCGGGCCGGGGTGAAACCGGGCGGAAACGTCGGCATCGTCACCCAGGCCAACGCCGGACTGCCGCTGCCGGGCGCCTTCGACTGGAGCCGCCTCGAATTCGACCCCTATCACTTCGGACGCACCGCCGCCGAAGCGCTGCTCAAAGCGGTGCGCTTCGCCGGCGAGAAACTCGACTCTTTCGCATCCCGCGCCCGCTGGATCGAAGGCAATACCCTGAAACTCAAACCGTAAATCCGAAAGCCAAAGGAGGATGGAAATGCGAAAGAAATTCACACTGATTGAGCTGCTGGTCGTGATTGCCATTATCGCGATTCTGGCGTCGATGCTGCTGCCGGCGCTGTCCAAGGCGCGGGCGGCGGCCCAGGCCGTCAAATGCCTCAACCAGGTCAAGCAGATCGGTCTTGCCGCCATCATGTACAGCGAACTGCTCGACGGCAAGTGGGCGCCCTCCGATTCGGATGTCCTCAGCTTCAACGGCAAGCCGGGAACCTGGGCCTCGACCCTGGTCGAGTGGGATTATGTCTTCTATCCCACCGAAAAGAGCTCGCTCTACCTCTGTCCGACCGACCCGACCGACTACGGAACATTGAACGGCCAGAGCTATCTTTTTAACTGCGGCACCTCGTGGGACGGGTACAGCTCCACCAAGATGCCCGATCCGCAGCAGCTCAGCGCGCCGTCGAATCAGATTTACATCTTCGAGGGCCTGGCGCACCTGGATACGGTGCGCTGGCGCAGGCGCTACTGGTACGCTCCCGGATACCACGTCTGCGACATGGCCTATGTGGCTCCGGCGCACGGCAAAAAATCCACCGCGCTGTTCTTCGACGGCCACGTCGAAGGCATCCCCGAGTACCCCGGCAACGCCGGAATCCTGAGTGACTGGCCCAACGACCGCTGAAGGAAATTCCCGCCGATGAAAAAAGCGCCTCTGATCGGGCTGTCCGCGCTGCTGGCGCTGGCGGCGGCCGCCGAATACCGCCTGAACCACGATTCGACCCAACTGATCCTGCGCGACGACGGCACGGTGGCGGCGATGACCGACGCCGCCGGCAACCAGGTGGCGCGCACGCCGGAGGACGGCGGAGCCTGGAGCTTCCAATTCGCCGGCGAGGCCGAAGCGGTCACGCCGGCGGCCTACCCGGCCCCCCGGGTCAACGCCGGCGACAACCAAATCGAGTATCTGTGGGAGCAGCCGGGCCTCCCGGCGGTCCTCGGCCGGGTGTGGCTCGATCCGGAGCTCGGACACTGGCACTTCCGCGTCGCCTTCGACAACCGTACCCAGAAAACCATCTCCGGCGTCTCCTATCCGGCGGCGCTCGAATTTCCGGCGGCGGAGGGCAACTACCTGGCGGTACCCGGCGACACCCAATTCCAAAGCGCGCTCAAGCCGCTGACCACGCTCCGGGAGTTCACGGTGATGCATCCGGGGTACATGCAAATGCAGATGGCGGGCTTCAAAATCGGCCCCGCCGCGCTGCTGGCCTACACCGACGACCCGGAAACCGAGGTCAAGACCTTCGACTTCAAGCGTTCCGGCGACGCGGTACGGCTGACCATCCATCACAACATCAAGATTCCGCCGTACGCTCAAGGCGATCCCGGCTACGGGACGGCGTTCCGGGTGATCCCGGAGGGCGACTACAACGACCTGGCCTGGGAGTACGGCAAATGGGCCAGGCGGCAGTCCTGGGCGCAACTG
>JAVBSD010000375.1:0-6594 GCA_031547325.1 Victivallaceae bacterium
ACTGATGCAAGAATATGGTGCCTGCCCAAGTCATACTTACCACAATCATAAACAGGCATCTTCTGTTTAGCTCCGGCCCTGACGCGGTGCGTGGGGCGGAGCTGTAACCGGCGCCGGGGTTCCCGGCGCAGCAGGCATCGCACAATCCGAAAATATAAATCTAAAAAATTATAAAAATGAAAAAGCTTGAAAAACTGAAATTGCTCAAATCATCCCCCCTGAGCAACCCGCAGATGAAAAGTATCACCGGAGGGATCGCAAGGGCTACCTGCGATGTTGAGTGCGAAAGGGGACTGGAATCCTATCCCTGCGATGGGCAGTGTGATGACCGTGAAGACGGAGTTTCAGTAACATGCTACGAGTATGGAGGTGACATCGTAGTCCACATCTGTCCGATCTATGTGTATTAAACGTTCGACTTTCCCTGCCGCATTTCGCGGCAGGGAATTCTTTTTAAGATTATGAAAAAAGCGATACTATTTATTCTGGTTGCGGCGCTTTTCGCCGCGATGGAATCTCCGGCCGCCCGGGGGCGCGTCTACCACATCACCAATGGGGAACCGATTCAGCTGTTCGCTTTTTTGACTGAACTCTTTGAACGGCTGAATATTCCGGCGAATTTTCGCCGTATCCCCAAAGACCGGCTGCTGCTGCTGGCCACGGGGATGGAATGGTTTTCCAAGCTCTTCCGGCCCTGGAAAGAACCTTCTTTCACCCGGTATTCCGCCGCGCTGCTGGTTTTCAACCAGACCCTCGACATCACCCGCGCCCGAACGGAACTCGGCTACCTGCCCACCGTCTCCATGCGCGACGCCATGGAGGATCTGGTTGAAAATTATTCCGGAGAACCGCGGTGAAGCAGCTGGAATATCATGTCCATATCGCGGGTTATTGCCGGCAGCTCGAAAAATACGCGTTCCGGGGAGGCCGGCGGCGCATGGCGGCCTTTCCCGCCCGGGTCGTGCTGATCCGTCATCCCGAATTCGGCTGGATTCTGTTCGATACCGGTTATTCCCCCTGTTTTGCCGAAGCCACCGCGACATTCCCGGCTTCGTTGTACCGGAAACTGCTGCCGGTGTCCTGCCGCCCCGCGCAAACGGCGGCGGCGCGTCTCGCCCTCCAAGGGATCGCTCCCGAAGAGATCCGTTATATTGTCCTGTCGCATTTTCACGCGGATCACATCGCCGGCGCCCGGGATTTTCCGCGGGCCCGCTTCCTGTGCCTGGAGTCCGCCTGGCGGGCGGTTCGGGGGCGCGGCCTGAGGCATGGATTTCTGCCCCGGCTGCTCCCCGCCGATTTTGAGCGGCGGCTGATCTTTGCCGGCCGGCGAACGGAATCGCCGCTGCCGCAATTCCCCTCGGCCTGGGATCTGTTGGGCGACGGTTCGCTCCTCGGAATTGAACTTCCGGGACACGCTCCCGGGCAACTCGGGCTGTTTTTGCGGGCTCCCGGGCGCAAACCGGTTCTTTTCGCCGCCGACGCCGCCTGGTCGCGCCGGGCGTGCCTGACCCAAAGCCTGCCGCCGTGGCCGATCCGCCGGTTGCTGGGGCTTCCCGCCGCCGTCAGTCTGGATACGCTGAAGCGTTTGCGCGCGGTCCTGCTCGCCGGCGACGTCGAAGTCCGGTTCACGCATGAACCGGTTCTTTTCCCGGAGAAGAAACGTGGATAAACTGATCATCCTCTATTATTATCTGCGGACCGGATTCGTCAACCGTTTTTGGTTGCGGAGCCGGAATTCAATCGAGCGGATGCACCGCCGCAGGATCCGGCGCTTCCTTGCCCGGATTCTCCCGCGTTCGCCGTACTATCAAGAACGCTTCCGGGGGCATGACCCGGACGCGTGGGAGACGCTTCCCGCCACCGAAAAAGCGGACATGATGACTCACTTCGACCGCCTGAACACCGTCGGAGCGACGGCGGAAAAAGCCTTCGAAGTCGCTTGCCGCGCCGAAAGGGAACGGCATTTCCGGCCCATGCTGCCCGGTCAAGTGACGGTTGGGCTTTCCTCCGGCACCTCCGGCGGGCGCGGCCTTTTTCTGGTCGGCAGGCTGGAGCGGCTCAAATGGGCGGGCGCGGTTCTGGCCAAGGTGCTGCCGCGTTCGATTTTCGGGACCCACCGCATCGCCTTTTTTCTGCGGGCCGACAGCAATCTTTACGAAACGGTGAACGGCGGGCGAATCCGGTTTGAGTTTTTCGATCTGCTGTTGCCGCTCGAAAAACACCTGGAGCGGCTCAATCTGTTGCGCCCGACCCTGCTGGTCGCTCCGCCCTCGATGCTGCGCATTCTGGCGGAGCGCCGGAGTGAACTGAGGTTCCCTATGGAGCGCGTGGTCAGCGTCGCGGAGGTATTGGAGGTTGTCGATCGAAGCGTGATCGAGGAAGCTTTCGGACCGTGCGTTCATCAGGTCTATCAGGCCGCGGAAGGCTTTCTCGGCGCCACCTGTTCCCGGGGGACGCTGCATCTGAATGAAGACCTGCTGGCCGTCCAGAAGGAATATATCGACCGGGACGGCGGCCGTTTCATTCCGGTCATTACCGATTTCAACCGGACCTCCCAGCCGGTGATCCGCTATCGCCTCAACGATATTCTGACCGAACGGAAGACGCCGTGTCCCTGCGGATCGCCCCTGTTGGCCCTGGAGCGGATCGAGGGCAGGTGCGACGACATCTTCCTGCTGCCGGGCGAAGGCGGAAAAATCGTTCCGGTGTTTCCCGATTTCATCTCCCGCGCGATGATCACGGCCGTCCCGGAGCTTCACGGCTACCAGGCGATCCAGACCGCTTCGCTGGAAATCCGGATCCACGTGTCCCCCATGGACCCGGCGATCCGAAACAGGGTGGCGGCCTCGCTCAACGAGATGCTGACCCGTTGCGGCTGCGCCCGGCTTCCCGAATTCACCTTCGGCGTTCCGGAACCCCGCGTTTCCGGAAAAAAGTTCAAACGGATCGAGCGCCGGTGGAATCCGGACGAACCATGATCACTCTTTACGACGCCTCCAACATTGACGAGTTGCCGGCGCCCGACAATTTCGACGCCCGTCGCGCCGTCGAATTGTTCGTCCCCCTGATCAAAAACGGCACCCGCCGTTATATCCGCAACGTCGACCTGCGGCCCATGATCGTGAAAATGGACGGTCTGCTGCTGCCGCTCGGGGTATTGGAGCCGGGCTCGGGAAATTCCTACGTCGCTTCCCTCTGCAATCATTACGTCGAGTATGCCTCAGCCGAGCTGCGCGAAATCGGGAATCCGGTCCTGAAAACAGCGCTCCATGGCCTGATCGCGCTGCTGGGCGCCGTGCTCCGCCTGACCCGGAGCGACCGCGTCGTTTTTGTCGATAACTGGCTGTTTTCGACCAATCTCCATCCGCCGCTCACCGCCGGTCAGTTGAGCCGTCTGGCCGCCTTCCTGGCCGGTCGCTTCCCCCGGCACGCCCTGGTCTGCCGCTCGCTCAACACGGTTCACCACGCCGAGCTGCTCTCCGGCCTGAAGCGTCCGGGCTGGCTGGCCATCGGCAGCCGCCAGGTCTATTTGTTCGCCCGCGGCATCCGGCCGTCCCTGAAAAAAAGCCAGCAGCGGACCCTGCTGCGGGATGCCCGGCTTTTACAGCAGCCGGACTATCTTCTGTCGCACACGATCCGGCCCGGGGAATTCGACCGGGTGACGGCATTGTACCATCAACTGTACCTCGATAAATATTCACGTCACAATCCGCAGTACACCGCCGAATTCATGCGCCTGGCCTATGAGCGCGGAGTATTGGAGTTCCGATTGTTGCGGCGGGCTCAAGACGGCCGGATCGACGCCATGTTCGGATATTTCCGGCGCGATGAAATCATGACCACCCCGATCTTCGGCTACGATCTCTCGCTTCCCCGAAAAACCGGACTCTACCGCCGGCTTTCCGCCCTATTGCTGCAAGAGGCGGAAACGCATCACCTGCATCTGAACAACAGCTCCGGCGCTTCCGTTTTCAAAGCGAACCGCGGATGCGGGGCGGCGATCGAATACTCCGCGGTTTATTGCGGTCATTTGCCCTGGAGCCGGCGTCTCGGCTATCGGATTTTATCCGCAGTCATTTCCGGCGTCGCCATTCCGGTGATCCGCCGGCTCGGCCTTTG
Source organism: Victivallaceae bacterium (assembly GCA_031547325.1). Classification (GTDB taxonomy): domain Bacteria; phylum Verrucomicrobiota; class Lentisphaeria; order Victivallales; family Victivallaceae; genus JAVBQJ01. Next base: position 4,120 of record JAVBSD010000375.1, read on the forward strand.
ATGGGAAATATTGCACTTTTTTTCGGCCCGGGACTTGACTTTTTATGACAAGTTTGCTATAATCTATACCAGTACTAAAAAATATAACTGGTCTAGTTTTTATTATGGGCAGCAAATACCGGCAGTTGGCGGAAATTCTCGAGAGCAAGATCGCGTCGGGCGAATACGCGCCCGAGAGTTATCTGCCGAGCGAACGGCTGTTGTGCGAACACTTCGACATGAGCCGGATGACCGTGCGCAACGGGCTCAATGTGTTGGTCGACAAGCATCTGGTCGTGCCGTCTTCGGGCAAGGGCTATCAGGTGGTCGGGCGGCGGCGCTATGTGTCGCGCAAGCGGACCCGCCTGATCGGCGGGGTTTTCGCCGGTCCCCAGACCAGTTCGCCGACGATGTATGTGCCGTATGAACTCTCGCACGGCATCGGCTCGATGCTGGAAGCGCGCGACTACAATCTGGTGATTTCCAACTCCGGCGACGAGCTGCTCCGGGAGCGCGAGGGCGTGAAACGGTTGCTCAAGCGCGGCGTCGACGGATTGTTGGTCATGCCGGCGCTGACCGGCGGCGGCTGGAGCGACCTTCAGAACGATCCGGGCAACTACCAGTGGTTCCGGGAGCTCGCCGACGAGGGACTCCCGGTGGTGCTCATCGACCGCCAGCTCGCCGGCGAGGGGCTGCCGGGGGTGTACAGCGACCATTCCGGCATCGGCAGAGGCCAGGTCGAGCATATGGTCGAGCGCGGTTTCCGGCGGATCATCCGCTTCACCCACGGCTGCGGACGGATCGGTCAGCTCCATACGGAGGGATATCTGGAGGGCATCCGGAAATACGGCCTTGAGCCGTTGTATGTTACGCCTTCGGATTTCGAGTCCGCCCGCGACTGGAGCATGCCGTCGCCGCGCCACGAGGAAGAAATTGCGGCCATCCTGCCGCACCTGACCGAGGACACCGCGCTGGTGGTTTCGCCGTTCCTGGCGCCGGCGCTGGATAAGTTTTTCCCCGAGCACCAGTACCGGGGGAAGCGCGTCGAATGGATCAGCTCCGACTTCACGGCGGCGATGCTGCCGGTGGCGTGCCAACCTTATCCGTGCCTGATCCGCCCCGTCCGCGCCATCGGCGAAGCCGGCGCGGAAAAATTGCTGCGGCTGCTCGACGGCGATTTGTCGGCCGCCACGGTGGAATGGCTGGAATCCGAATTGACTCAGTAACCGGTAACCAAATAACCCGAAGGAGATGAGAACCATGAAAAGAAAATTCACATTAATTGAGCTCTTGGTCGTGATCGCCATTATCGCGATTCTCGCCAGCATGCTGCTGCCGGCCTTGTCCAAGGCGCGCGCCGCGGCGCAGGCGATCAAGTGCGTCGGCAACCTCAAACAGATCAACCTTGGCTTCACCATGTACGCCGGCGACTACAACGGCGGTATCATGACCGCCTTTTACGGTTCGGACGGCGGCGGTACTTTTTACCCCTATACTCTGATCTACGGAACCGGCAAGTGGACCGGCATGAATCCCTGGGTCGACCTCGGTTATCTGCCTTTCGACGCCTCCGACGGCTTCAATCTCGGCAGCTCGGCCGCGCTTGGCACCTGCCCGTCGGCGACGCCGCGCACCGAGGGCAATATCGGGGAGTATTGTTACGGCGCGACCATCGACTGGCGCTTGGTTAATACCGATGTATTGGCCACTCCGGCCGCTCCGGCCGGCCAATATAACGGGTATTACTATGTGCTGAACACCAGCGCCGCCAAAGATCCGTCGCGGAACGTCACCATCGCCGATTCCTCGCTGGCCAACGGGCAGCAGTATAGCGTCCTCCACGCCTGGAGCACCAGCTACGGCATCCTCGGCGCGCGGCACAACGGCAAAGGCAACATCGGCTTCATCGACGGCCACGTCCAGGCGACCTCCGGCCAGGAATTGGCCGACAGCTGCAAGGCCATGGGGCCCACCTACGGCGCCAGCACCAACGATCATGTGACCGTTTACCTGAACAGCGCCGCGACCACCTACTCCTGGTAAATCATGCTGATTCGCATCTTCATCCTCCTGCTGCTGGCCGGTTCGGCGGCGGCGGGAGAGGTCATCACCGACCGGCATGTCATCGTCCTGGCCTCCGACGCGATCCCGTCGGAGGCCACGGCCGCGGTGGAATTGCGTCAGTACATCTACCGGATTTCCGGTGAATTCCTGCGCATTACCGACCGGGCCGAGGGCGCTCCGGCGATCCGGGTCGGCTGGAGTGCCGAAGTCACCGGTCTCCTGGACGGCCTGACGCCGGAGGGCATGGCCGTCGACCGGATCGTCATCCGCAACGTCGGAAACGACCTGATCCTGACCGGGGCGCGGCCCCGCGGAACGCTTTTCGCGGTCTATACCTTCCTCGAAGACGCCCTCGGCGTACGCTGGTGGACGCCGGAAACGGAGTTTGTGCCGGCGCTGTCGCCACTCGCCTATGAGACGCAGGCGGTGGAT